>DHIM01000200.1 GCA_002403785.1 Clostridium sp. UBA4746 | reverse complement strand
TAGCTTTATTTTTATTCATTGTATGGAATTTCAACTATAAATTTGCTTCCTATACCTAATTGACTTTCTACATATATTTTTCCATTAAATTGAAGAACTATGTGCTTAACAATAGCAAGTCCTAAACCTGTCCCGCCTTTAGACCTAGAACGAGCCTTATCTACTCTATAGAATCTTTCAAAAAGACGTGGAATTTGTTTTTTGGATATTCCAACCCCAGTGTCCTCAACCCATAGAATACATTTGTCAGCTTTACTCTCCATTCCAATGCAAACACTATCCCCCGTTTCAGAATAGTTTAGTGCATTGTCTACTAAGTTAATTAACATTTGTTTAAACCTATCAGTATCACCTATAATTGTCTTTATGTTCTGCTTTTGCAATGATAACTGAATTCCTTTTAAATTTGCCGTGTTTTTCATTAAATTGTAGACATCTTCAATAATTTTATTAACATCAATGTTTTCATTTTTAACTTCCTTCTGTTGTTCTATATGTGAAAGTGTTAAAATGTCTGTGATTAGTCTAGTTAATCTTTCAACTTCTTCATTAATTATATTTAAAAACTTTTCCTTTGTAACTGAATCATCAACATCTTTTAAAGTTTCTGCAAATCCTTTAATAGATGTCAAAGGTGTCTTAAGCTCATGCGAAACATTTGCTACAAATTGCGTTCTCATTTTCTCTAGTTTTTTCACTTCAGTAATATCTTGAACAACGGCCACCGTCCCTATATGTTCGTTTGCATTAATTATATCTGCAGTTTTTATTCTTAGCTCTCTTTCTTCTGGCCAAACTATTTTTATTTCTTTATAATTATCATCACTATTATTAAGCATATTCTCTAGTTCAAAATTTCGTATGTTGTCGAGAAGATTTTGCCCTATGATATCTTTAGTAATTCCAAATGTTTTTTTAGCATATGGATTAATTATTATTACTTTATTTTTTCTGTCTACTGCGATTACTCCACTCTCCATACTTTGAAGTATAGCCTCTAGCCTATTTTGCTTATCAGTAACCTCATTTAATGTAAGCTCTAATTTATCTGCCATCTCATTAAAATTTTTAGCTAGTTGCCCTATTTCACCATCCGATAATATTCTAACTCTTCTATGAAACTCACCCTTACTAATCCTTGAAGTAATGAAAATTAAATCTGTAATTGGTTTTACTATATTATGGGATAGTCTTAGTGAAAACCAAATGGACACTACTGCCGAGAATATGATAGCCAAAATGTAAAGCTGAAAATACTTACTTCCTAACCCATTTACAATTTTAAGAGGCATAGAACTTCTAATAATAAAACCATCACCAAAAGTGGTTGCAAAATACATCATATTCTTTTTAGTAGTTTCACTATATCTCATTGTAAATCCGCTACCACTTTTTCTTGCATTTATTATTTCAGGCCTACCATTATGATTATCCATAGTTTCTGCATTTACAGTTGAATCATAAATAACTTTACCATTTTTATTAATATATGTAACTCTCAAATCTAAACTAGCTAAGTTTTCCTTAAAAAATTTCCGATAGTCTCTTAAATTATTGCTTTGAAATAAGCTAATTATCATTTTATTATTTGTTTGTAGCTTACTTTTTGAATTTTGTTCATATTCATAATTAAAAATAGATACAATTAATGTTGTTACTACTACAAATATAAAAATCATAGTACTCAATAAATATATTAATAATTTTTTTTTCATTTTCATTCTCCGAAGTTAAATCTATATCCTATACCTCTAATGGTCTGGATATACACTGGATTTTTATCATCATCTTCAATTTTTTGTCTTAAATGTCTTATGTGGACGTCCACCGTTCTTGTTTCTCCCACGTATTCATAACCCCATATTTTATCAAGTAAAAAGTCCCTAGTCATCACTCTACCTTTATTCTTTATAAGTATCTGTAATAATTCAAATTCCTTTAATGTTAAATCAATCTTATTTTCACTTTTGATAACTTCGTGTTTACCAAAGTCAATAGCTAAATTCCCAACCTTGAAAGTTTTTTCAACTATCTGCATAGTAGTTCTGCGAAGAATAGCTTTAATTCTTGCAACCATCTCTCTTACTGAGAATGGCTTTGTAATGTAATCGTCAGCACCTAGTTCTAGTCCTATTATTTTATCTATTTCTTCTCCTTTTGCTGTTATCATTATTATAGGCATATTTGACATATTCGAATCTCTTCTTATCTCTTTGCATACATCTAATCCATCCATTCCAGGTAACATTAGATCCAGTAACATTAATTGTGGCAATTGTTCTTTAGCAAGTTTTATAGCATCTATACCATTGTTCGCACATATAACTTTATAACCACTCTTCTCCAAATTAAATTTAATTAATTCCTGTATGTGCTCCTCATCATCCACCACTAATATTTTTTCTTCAGCCATGTTAATCCCTCCATATTTTTCGTGCTTTTATTATTTCAAATAAACAAAAGAAAACATCCTCCCTTGTTTATTTTCGCAAGTTCTATAGGAATATAATTTATATTGTTTATTACAGGCAGTACAAATATTAGTTGTACTAATATTTTCTACTTTAATATTCTTTTCCTTAATTTGTGCTAAAATGCATTTTTCTAAGTCTAGTTTATTATTATTACTAATTTTAATATTACTATAAATAGCTTCACTAGTAAACTCTTCTATAAGTTCACTGCTAACTTCATAGCAGCACGCACCGATATGTGGTCCAATGTAAACCCTTATATCATTAGCGTTTGAACCATAGTTTTCCTTTAGTCTTTCGATAGTTTTACTTACTATCATTGATTTTGTACCTTTCCACCCACTATGTATTGCAGCTAATACACCAACCTTAGTGTCTACTAAAATTACCGGAACACAATCAGCCGTAAAAACACCTATAGCTGTTTTTTTTATATCTGTTATTAAAGCATCTCCGTCCCTAATATTACCATCGAAATTAAAAATAATGTCACTGTGAATTTGATTTAAATAACCAATATCTTGTAAATTAAAATAAGCCTTAATTTTTTCTAAGTTTAGTAACCCCTCCTTCTCATTTTTATTAAAGTTTAATCCATTCTTTGCTGTTGAAAACACAATTACTACATTATTATGTTCAAACTTTATGAATTCATAATCATTAATAGTTTCAGTTTCCATTAATCCACCTCATTTATACGTCTTTAAACCAAAAAATGCTAAGGTACTTTTACTCCTTAGACATTAATTTTCTAATCTCTTCCATGAATGTGTTAATATCTTTAAATTGCCTATAAACTGAAGCAAACCTCACATAAGATACCTCATCTACATTCTTTAATATGCTCATGATAATTTCTCCTATATAATCAGATTTTACTTCTGTAATCATTTCATTGTTCAACTGTTTTTCTACTTCATCACAGATAGTTTCTATTTGCATCCTTGAAACTGGTCTCTTTTGACATGCTTTCATAAGACCATTTAATATTTTTGTTCTATCAAAATATTCTCTATTATTATCCTTTTTTATTACTAAAATAGGTACATCTTCCACTTTTTCATAAGTAGTATATCGCTTAAAACAATTTAGACACTCTCTTCTTCTTCTAGTTGCAATATTATCATCTGTTGATCTAGAATCAACTACTTTACTTTCTTCACAGCTACAATATGGACATTTCAATGTTCTTCACGCCCTTTTCCTAGTATAGTTAACAAATATACTAACATTATACACTCTTTCTTATTCGTTTTCTATATCTATATCACTACCATCTACAAGAATAACATCTACACCAATTTTTTTTATTTTCTCCCAAGGTATCTCAACACTATTATTTTTATTGAACCATGATGATTTTTGAGTTGGAAGAAGTATTGAAATAATTCTATAATCTTCACAATCCACTTTCAAATCTTTAATATAGCCCAACTTCGATCCCGAATTTATATCTATAATTTCCATCTGCCTTAAATTGTTTATTGCAAACATCAAGCTCTCCATTTTATTAACCCCCTATAAGTTTTCTTCAAATCGCTTATTAAAACAGCTTGTCACTATGCTAGTTTATTTTTACGAATTCCTACACTTTATAATATTTATATTCATTAGGTATTAGAA
>DHIM01000289.1:8882-10605 GCA_002403785.1 Clostridium sp. UBA4746 | reverse complement strand
ATTTGTTATATTATATGATAAATGTTGTAGAGTATCAACAGTTTTTTTATTGAATTTATTATGTAGATTTATAATAGCGATTATAAATAAATGAATAACACTATGCTTAAAATTATGTTAAATGATTTGAATAAAATAACAAATAAATGCTATAGAAAATCAACTAAATATTTATATAAATATTTACTAAAAATTGCTATAGTGATATACTAAAAATACAAATTAATTTTTACAATTAAATAATTACATTATGAAAATATTAAAGACTATATTTGCGGCTGAATGAAAGAATAGTAAAGGATATAATAGCCTTAATTGAGTGAATATAGGTACATATATGAAAATTAGTGTTTGTTTAATCGTAGTAAAAGGCAGGTGAAATATAAATGAAAGCAATAATGAAAGATATAGCCAAACTAGCAGGGGTATCTCCGGGAACAGTATCAAATGCGCTTAATGATAGAAAAGGTGTTGGAAAAGAAACAAAATCAAAAATTATTGGAATTGCAGAAGAATTAGGGTATTTTAGCAATCAAAAAAAAGGCGAGGATATGGTAATTAGACTAATTTTATTTAAAAAGCATGGTTATGTTCTTTCTGATACACAATTTTTCTCAGCGCTTATAGCAGCATGTGAAAATGAATGCAGACAAAGAGGTTATGAATTATTAATATCTCAAATAATCCATGGAGAACAAGATAAAGAAGAGATATTTAAAATGATTAACAAAAATAAAATAGATGGAATATTACTTTTAGCTACGGAAATGGATGAAACTGATTTTCTGAATTTTGAAAATATACATATTCCTATTGTAGTATTGGATAGTTATTTTGAAACTAAAGATTATGATTATGTACTAATGAATAACGTAGGTGGATCCTATGGAGCAGTTAAAAATTTAATTGAGAATGGACATACTAGAATCGGATTTTTAGGAAGTTCTATAAGTATAAATAATTTTAAGTATCGGTTTAATGGGTTTATAAAAGCTATAAAAGATTTTAAATTATGCTTCCAGGAAGAGGATAGGGTTCTGGTAGAACCAACTTTAGAAGGCGCATATAGGGATATGAAGAATTACTTAAGTTTACATAAAAACAATTTACCTACAGCTTTTTTTGCATTAGATGATGTTATAGCCTTAGGAGCAATTAAGGCTATGACGGAAGCAAATGTTAAAATTCCACAAGATGTATCAATAATCGGTTTTGATGATACTCCATTTAGTTCTTTAAGTAATCCAAGTATGACAACTGTAAAGGTGTATACAAATGTAATGGGAAAATTAGCGGTAAGGAGACTTTTACAAAAAATAAATAAAGAAGATGAAGTTCAATTGAAAATAGAAATTAATACAAAACTGAAGATAAGAGATAGTGTTAGAAAAATATTAAGTACAAAAAAATAATAAAAATAGTACTGAATATGTTTAATGATTATTTCTAAGCAATCCTTTTAAAGGTACGTAGAATAATAGTAAAAAAAACTATTTGACTATGTATCTTTTTTAATTGAATTACTTATTATTTTGTTAGTGTTTAATTTTGTTCAATGACTTTAAATTTACATACGTTATTTTAACCTTGTTCACCTTATGATAAATACAAAGATAATATTGAAATTTAAATCCCACTTCTAGTTAAAATATGAATGATTTTCTGTAATATTGAAAACAAATTAAATTAATTTAAAACATATTTTTTAATATATACTAATATT
>DHIM01000289.1:404-8676 GCA_002403785.1 Clostridium sp. UBA4746 | reverse complement strand
ATATATACTAATATAATTAGACAATTCATAAAAATATTTAGTGAAAATAACAAAATATTTATAACAAATGCATTGCATTATGTTTTTGAATATGGTAATCTCTATTTATAGATAAAAACGTATACATACAAACATTATGGATAATAATTTTAATGATTTAGTAAATATTTATACTAAATTTATTGTAATATTTATGGCTGAGGTAATTTATTTAAACGCAAAGCTAAATGAATAAGAAAAGACTTAGTTATAAGGATATGTGAAGAAAAAATGTGCAATACAGTCACGAGAGCGATTTATATATTTCATTAAAAGAAGAATTAAAGGCTTGGATTGGAGAAGAATTAAACATGTTAATAATATCATGTACAAAATAAAAGAAAATCACTCATATTTGTTTCTAGTACTTATTAAGAGTAGTTTTAGAAAATCAATAAAAATTTCTAATTATAAAAAAAATGTTTGGGAGATGTTGTAATGTTAAAAGGTATACCAGATTTAATTTCGCCAGTGCTTTTAAAAATACTTCATGAGATGGGACACGGTGATGACTTAGTAATTGGTGATTCTAATTATCCTGCTGCAAGTAATGCCAGAAGGTTAGTAAGATGCGATGGTCATGGTGCAGTTGATGTAATCGATTCAATTCTTCAGCTTTTTCCATTAGATATATATGTAGATTGTCCTGTATCATTAATGAAGGTAATTGAAGGAGATACTACTATCCCTGAGGTACAAAATGATATTAAGAAGGTGATATGTAAATATGAAAATAGAGGTGAGAAAGCCATTAAATATGTAGAAAGAGAAGCCTTCTATGAGAAAGCAAGAAATGCATATGCTATTGTTGCTACTACAGAAAGACAACTTTATGGTTGCATCATAATTAAAAAGGGTGTTATCAAATAAGAATATAAAGGCAAAACATACTATAATGTATTTAAAAAAATTATAAGCAAAGTTAGGAGGGAAGGATATGAATAACAAGAAGCCTTTATTGGTTATGAATAATATATCAAAATCTTTTCCAGGAGTAAAAGCACTTCAAAATATTGATATAAAGGTTCATTGTGGAGAGGTTTTAGCGCTACTTGGTGAAAATGGGGCTGGAAAATCAACACTAATGAATATATTAAGCGGTGTTTATAGTAAAGATTCTGGACAGATATTTATTGATGGAACTGAAGTGGATATACATGGAATAAAGCAAGCTGAAAACTTAGGAATTTCAATTATTCACCAAGAACTTAGTATCCTCCATAATTTATCAGTATCAGATAATATATTTTTAGGAAATGAAAAATTTAATAAAGGTACTAGAAGATTAAACAAAGCTTGGGCTAAAGAAAGAAGTATTGCTTTTCTAAAGCAAATAGGTTGCAATTTAGATCCCGATACTTTAGCAAAGGATATAAGCATAGGTGATATGCAAATGATTGAAATTGTCAAATCACTAACGAAAAACTCAAGTATCATCATTATGGATGAACCAACAACGGCTCTTACTGATGTGGAAACTAAGAAGTTGTTTGAAGTGATAAAAAAATTAAAGCAGCAGGGAATAGCTATTATATATATATCTCATAGGATGGATGAAATTTTTCAAATTTGTGATTCAATAACAGTTTTGAGGGATGGGAAGCATGTTGGAGATGTTAAAACTAAAGATGTGACAGAAGATGAACTTATAACAATGATGGTAGGAAGAAAACTTGAAGAACAATTTCCATATAAAGAGGTTGAAAAAACAAAGACTTTATTAAAAGTTGTAGATGTTTCATTTGGAAATAGAGTTAAGAAAGTTAGTTTTGAAGTTAAAGGAGGAGAAATTCTGGGTTTTGCTGGACTGATGGGGGCTGGTAGAACTGAATTAGCAAAAACTATTATAGGTGATTACAAGAAAGAGTGTGGAGAAATATATGTAGACGGAGAAAAAGTAAATATACATTCTCCAAAAGATGCAATTAATTTCGGAGTTTGTTATGTCTCAGAAGATAGAAAAAAAGAAGGGTTAATTCTAAATTTATCAGTAAGAGAAAATATGACTCTCTCTAATTTAAAAACTTATGAAAATGGATATATGAGAATAAACAAAAAAAGTGAAAAAATAGAGGTTAAAGAGTATATAAAAAAGATTTCAATAAAGACACCTAGTCAAGAACAACTAATTAAATACTTGAGTGGAGGGAATCAACAAAAGGTAATTTTATCAAAGTGGCTTATGTTATCACCAAAGGTTTTAATTATAGATGAACCTACAAAGGGTATAGATGTAGGAGCAAAAAAAGAAATTTATGATGTGCTAAATGAGCTAAAGAGCATGGGAAAAGCTATAATCTTAATTTCTTCAGATATGGCAGAGGTAATTGGAATAAGTGATAGAGTAATAGTAATGCATGAAGGAGAGATAACAGGAAAGTTAAACCGAGGCGAACTAACACAAGAGAACATAATGAAGTATGCTGTAGGTATCTAGTTTTATAATCTATAATTCTAGTATAAGTTATAAAGGAGTGTATGAATTACTATGGGAAATAATATAAAAAAACCATCTTTAAAAATTAATTCAAATAATACGAGTGAAAAAAACATAAAAAATTTACTTATAAAAAATAAATCTTTAGTAGCATTATTAATACTTTGTATAATTATATCCTTCATATCACCAAGATTTTTAACTGTTTCTAATATGACTAATATTCTTACTCAAGTTTCGGTTAATGCAATAATTGCTGTAGGTATGTGTTTCGTAATATTAACTGGAGGAATAGATTTATCAGTTGGTTCTATTCTTGCAATTTCAGGAGCGGTTGCAGCTACATTAATTAGTAGTGGTTTAAACATCATTTTAGCTATTGTTATGACATTAGTAATTGGAGCAGTAATCGGATTTATAAATGGATTAGTAGTATCAAAAGGCAGAATTCAAGCTTTTATTGCGACACTTGCTACTATGACTATATTTAGAGGAGTAACTTATGTTTATACTAATGGAAATCCAATATCTGTAATGGATACAAATTTCTTAAATATCGGTAGTGGAGATTTATTTGGAATACCTTTGCCAATTATTATAATATTGGTTGTGTTTTTAGCTGCTTGGTATGTGCTTACTCAAACGAGATATGGCAGATATGTGTATGCAGTTGGCGGAAATGAAGAGTCATCTAGATTATCAGGTATAAATACAGATAAAATCAAATGTTTAGTTTATGTTTTGTCAGGGATTGCAGCGGCTTTAGCTGGGATTATTGTGACAAGTAGAATAGGTTCAGCATCTCCAAGTGCTGGAACAGGATTTGAATTAGATGCTATTGCTGCAGTTGTTCTTGGTGGTACCAGTCTTTCTGGCGGAGAAGGAACTATTGTTGGAACAATACTTGGTGCATTGATAATAGGAGTATTAAGCAATGGACTAAATTTAATGGATGTATCAGCATTCTATCAATCTATAGCAAAAGGAATAGTAATATTACTAGCTGTTTTAGCAGATAGAAAAATGGCATAAATTATAAAGTTTATATGGTAACAATAAATAAATTTAAAGGGGACTATTAATTATGAAAAGAAATCGTGTAAAAATTTTATCACTTATGGTAACTGGAGTGCTTGTAATTACTGCTCTATCAGGATGTGGTAGTAAAAGTACAGTGGAAAAAAAGAAAATAGGAATGGTAGTATCAACTTTAAATAATCCATACTTTGTAAAAATGAGAGACGAAGCAGTTATAAAGTCTAAAGCGCTAGGCTATGATTTAGTAGTTGTTGATTCAAATAACGATGCGAGTAAAGAAAGATCTAATGTAGATGATCTTATACAACAAGGGGTTTTAGCAATAATAATAAATCCAACAGATAGTGATGCAGTTGGGAATGCAGTTAAGGCAGCAAATAAAAGTAAAATACCAGTTATAACTGTAGATAGGAAAGCTAACTCAGGTAATACTGTTTGTCAAATAACTTCTGATAATGTTAAGGGTGGAGAAATGGCAGCTGATTTTATTGCTAAACAATTAGGCGAAAAAGGAACTATAGTTCAAATTGAAGGAATACCAGGGGCTTCAGCTACTCGAGATAGAGGAAATGGATTTAGAAAAGGAATCGCAAAATATCCTAAAATGAAAATTATTGCAAGCCAATCAGCAAACTTTGATAGACAAAAAGCTTTGGATGTTATGCAAAATATAATGCAATCTACACCTAAATTTGATGCTGTGTTTGCTCAAAATGATGAAATGGTAGTGGGAGTATCTAAAGCATTAAAAGGCAAAGAAAAGAAAGTCGTTGTAGGATTTGATGGAGATGCTGATGCTAAAGCATTAGTAAAGAGTGGAGACATAACAGCTACAATTGCACAACAACCAGGTGGAATTTCAGATATGGCTATTGTAAATGCTGATAAAGTTATTAAAGGTAAAACCGTAGAGAAAGATATAAAGATACCAGTAAAAGTTTTCATAAAATAATATAAATATAAATCAAGTAACAAGATTTATATACAGTATATTTATTAACTCCTATATTTTAAAAATATAGGAGTTAGTTTTAGAAATATAATAATAAAAAGACATAAATTTTAAAGAAAGGAAAATGTATGATAGAATTCTTATGTTTTTATTATACAAGGTGAAGTGATGAAAAAGAATATTTGTGTTTTAGGAAGTATAAATATAGATTTAACTTTGAGAGTGGACAGGATGGTAAAGCCAGGTGAAACTATTTTATCAAAGGGATATAAAAAAGCTTTTGGTGGGAAAGGTGCTAATCAAGCATTGGCAGCAAAACTCTTAGGTGCGGATGTTGCGTTCATTGGTGGGGTTGGAAATGATGAAAATGGTATACAAATAGTAAAGTCACTCCAGGAAAATGAGGTAGATATAAGTAATATAAAATTTATTAAAGATTCGTCTACTGGTATGGCTATTATAACAGTTGATGATAATGGTTGCAATTCTATTATAGTGGTGCCAGGGGCTAATATGGATGTTGATAGGAATGCAATAATTGAGGCAAGAGAAAGTATAATTAAATCTAAAATTTTAGTATCTCAATTTGAAACACCTATAAAATCTACAATAGAAGCCTTTAAAATTGCTAAAGAGAATGGCGTAATAACATTACTAAATCCTGCTCCTGCAAAACAAATACCAGATGAGTTATTAAGATTAACAGATATAATAGTTCCAAATGAAACTGAGGCTTTTGAAATCACAAATGTTGAAATAGGTGATAATGATAGTATAATAAGAGCTTCTAAAAAGTTTATAAATGGTGGAGTAAAATTTGTAATTATGACTTTAGGAGAAAAGGGTGCAGCCCTTACTTCAGATCATGAATTTAGTATAGTGCCCGCATATAAGGTAAAGTCTATAGATACAACAGCTGCCGGAGACAGTTTTATAGGAGCTTTAGCAAGTAGATTAGTGAACGAGGAAATTATAAATTTTGAATCAATTGAGAGGGTGATGAAATTTGCAAATAAGGTGTCGTCAATAGTTGTGCAAAAGGAAGGGGCTCAGTCGTCTTTACCTAATTTAGAGGATGTTCTAAAGGTTTATAAAGATAATTTATAGAAATGCCAATACCGATAGCGCTACCTATCATAAGAATTTTATTTGGACCATTCTTACTTTTCAAAGACATAAGAAGCAATTGAAATATCCCCCACATTAAAGTAGCAATCTCAGTCATGGGATTCTTCGTAAAATTCCCCAGGAGACATAAACAAATTGCGAACACAATTTGTTTAGATACATTTTATACTGCAATCGACACAATAGTTGATTTTATGACTGAAATACTTTACATAGAATTATTTTAGTCGTATAATCAATGCAATGATAATTAGATAAAATAAACAAGGGGAGCTCGTAATAATGAGCTGAGAAAGAGATATTGTCTCTGACCCTCATAACCTGATTTGGGTAATTCCAACGTAGGGAGTTTTACTAACAATGTTTTTTGTTGCAAGCTCTTTTGGGGCTTGCATTTTTTGTTTCTAATAACCTTTATAAGGTGAAAACCTTTGAAATATCTAATGGCAGAACTATTGAAGAGGTTAAGTAGGCGACTATATTTAGAAATTGTATTTCAATATTTGAGGATTGTATGATAACATAAATAATAACAATATGAAGGGTGAATTTATCATGAAATATACAAATGAATTAATGCAGGGTAGTTTTAATAAAGAGGAATTTAATAGGACAGGCTGTTGTCTTTATTACATAATTAAGGTAAAATAAAAATATGAATGTATATTTTAAGGGGGAATTAAACTGAAAAAGAATATTAAGTTTTTAACACAATTTATGCAATGTTTATTCAAAACAAAGGTAGTTATAGCTACTACGATTACGGGTATGGTGTTGGTATCTTTAGTAGGTATTAACTATATAAATTGTACAAGTAATACGAGTAGTGTGGATCAACATATACAAGTATTTGGTGGTGTATACCAAACACAGTATGGAGTAACAACAGCCAGTAGCCTAAGTGTAAGAACTGGAGCAGCAACAAAATATTCTTCTGTAGCAAATATGAAGAAAGGCACAAAAGTTGTTATGATAGGAAAAACAAATAACTTTTACAAGATAACTTACGGTGGTAAAACAAGATATATAAGTTCTCAATATGTAAAAATAACAGCTAAACCAGTTGCGGTAGTATACAAAACACAGTATGGGGTAACAACAGCTAGTAGTTTAAGTGTAAGAACAGGAGCTGGAACAAACTATTCTATACAGGGAAATCTAAAAAGTGGAACTAACGTTAATATACTTGGAAAAGCAAATAATTTTTATAAGATAACTTATGGTGCTAAAACAGGATATGTAAGTGCACTGTATATAAAAATAATACCTCAGTCTAAATTATTGATAGATAAGATAAAAAATAAGGGTAATGCGAAGCAAGCCATTGTTGTTACTACTAGCAGTTATAGCAACGTAAATGCTACAATTACTACATTTGAAAACGTTAACGGAATATGGAGACAAATAGCTTCTTTCGCTGGTAATGTAGGTAATAAAGGCTTTATTTACAATAAAGTCGAAGGTGATGGGCGTTCTCCAATAGGTGTTTTTTCATTAGGTACAGCATTTGGTAGATATGCAAATCCAGGAATTTCAATGACCTATAGGATATCAACCACCAATGATTTTTGGGTAGATGATATTAAATCACCTTTGTATAATACATGGCAAAAAGGCCCTGTAAGTGGTAGATGGAATTCGGCTGAAAATATGTATATTCCTCAATATAATTATGGTTTTGTAATAAACTATAACACTGCTAAAAGAGTATCAGGAAAAGGTTCAGGTATATTTTTTCATGTATGGTCGGGGGCAGGACATGGAACAGCAGGATGTACTGCAACAGCTCAGACTAATGTAATAAACACTTTAAAATGGTTAAAGCCTTCTAAAAGTCCTATAATAATTGAAGGACCAATGTCTGAAGTGTTAAAGATGTAAAACTTAAACGTTATATTGTGTTTTATTTGTACATATATAAGTAAGAAACGAGCCACATGCTTAAGATTAAGCATGTGGCTCGTTTCTTATTATGAAGTTGTACTAGAACAAGTATATTTAATAAAAGATCAACTAATGAGAATCGCAAGCTCCTTCAGAAGATTTCCCAGGGAATTTTAAATGTTGCTTTTCATTCAATTTTTCGGGTATTACTAATAATATTATTGATGCTTTGGTTAAATACAATAATTCACCTAGCACTTATAAACTGACTTCACGTAAAGATGATTACTTCACACCTAAACAATTGATAAATATATTTAAAAATAATCTTTCGAACTTTAAGCCAGGTGAAGAGTTTGAATATAGTAATTCCAATTATATTATTCTGGGTTATATTATTGAAAAAGTATCCAACATGAGCTATGAAAATTTCGTGAGAAATAATATATTTATTCCATTAGATATGAAGAACTCGGGATATGACCATAAATGTGGCTCTGCTTATGTTGACATTAAAAAGTTAGAAGATATCATGAGAGGGAATAGCTACACGATTACAAAATCGAATGTATGTATATAAATTTGCATATTTTGTAACATATTTTGTAACAAATTTGTATACATCTACATACAATAAAGGACAAGCCATATGAAAGGAGATAATTTAAAAATCAATATAAGTTTAAAAATGATACTAGAGATTTTACAGTATACCCTAATCTGAAGGCTTGTGATTTTAAAAGAGGAATGTTATAAGTGATTTTTTTCGCGGCTTTAATGTAAATTATTTTCAT
>DHIM01000289.1:0-206 GCA_002403785.1 Clostridium sp. UBA4746 | reverse complement strand
GCTTTAATGTAAATTATTTTCATTACCCTCACAAAACTCCATCTCATATTTTAATTGTTTTCTAGTAGCAGAGATATGTTGCGACCCATATCCCTGCTACTATATGTTTAGGCTAGAAAACCTAGTAAATTGTTAGGCTTTTTTTATTTTTTTGTAGAACTATATTTATAAAGAGAAACAATATCTATATTGGACATAAAAAAGAT
>DHIM01000287.1:12764-16344 GCA_002403785.1 Clostridium sp. UBA4746 | reverse complement strand
TAGTGAAATGTTATAAATTAACATGACCTTATGTAATCATATAGTAAAAGTAGAAAGCTATAGGGGGAAATGCATCATGAAAGTTTTATTGTGCGTTAGACAAGATTATTATAGAAGTTTTGCCATGGATTCTATGAAGGTAATAAAGACAGCTGAATATTTACGTAAATTAGGGGTAACAGTAGATATAAATGATGGTGGAATATATGACTATTCTAGTTATGATATAGTGCATTTATTTAATATTGATACTGCAGGGGAAACATACAGATACTATAAGATTGCACATTTTTACAAAAAAAACATTGTAATATCGCCGATGCATTGGGATATGAAAAAATATCATACGATTAACAATAAAATTGATAATATAAAACTATATGAAAAATGTAGTAGTTATAAAGAAGAAATTTTGAAAAAGAGTAAAGTTATAGTTTGTAATAGTGAATTGGAAAAGGATCTTATTCAGAAAGAATTTAATGTTAATTCGCAGTGTAGTGTTATCTATAATGGTGTAGAAGTTGAAGATGAAGATATACCTTTATATAATTTTACAGAGAGATACAATTTAAATAATTATGTTTTATGTGTAGGGAGAATAAGCGCAAGTAAAAATCAACTTGCTTTATGTGACATATGTGCGCAGCTTGGAAAGCAGTTAGTTTTAATAGGAAGTGTAGAAAACAATGAGTATCTTAAACAATGTACTAGCTTTAATAATGTAGTATATTTAGGTTTTATGGATAGCTATAATGTATACAATGCATATAGATTTGCAAAGGTACATGTAAACCCAAGTTTTGTAGGAATGCCGGGGTTATCTTCACTTGAGGCTGCAGCAAGTGGTTGCAATGTAGTATCAACCCAAGAGGGTTGTGCAAAAGAATATTTTAAAGATATGATTTTATATTGTGACCCATATGATAACAATAGTATTTACGATGCGGTAAAGAAAGGATTTGAAAAACGTAAGGATAGTAAGCTGAAGAATTATGTTAATGAAAATTATAAATGGGAAAAATTAATAAATGATTTATATAAAACCTATTTAGAAATTCTCAACTAAAATTTTTCTTGAATTATGCTATAAATAAAAGTATATATTACTGGGATGCTTTCACATCACTAAGTAATTCAAAGGTATTCTACGCAATATATACTTTTGTTAGAATAATATAAGAAAAAGACTTTAGTTTTAAAATGAGCATAAAAATAATACTATAAAGTTGAAACTTCTGTTGCAAAACCAGTAAAGGTTTTGTTATATTGATGTAAAATGTTTTAAACTCTTAATTTATTACAACATTTATTGTATAATAAGAGTTAGAAGACTTATTAGGAGAGATGCAAATGAAAAAGATTGAGTTACTAGCCCCTGCTGGCAGCATGGAAAGTGTATATGCCGCAGTGCAAATGCGGGCAGATGCAGTTTATATAGGAGGAAGCAAATTTTCAGCAAGGGCTTATGCTTTTAATTTTGATGATGAGAACATTGCTTTGGCAGTAGATTATTGCCATATTTATGGTGTAAAAGTATATGTTACCTTAAATACATTGGTAAAGGATAACGAGTTAAAAGAAATTATGGAGTATGTAGGATTTTTATATAGCATTGGAGTTGACGCACTGATCGTTCAAGATACAGGTTTAATATACTTAGTTAAAAATAATTTTCCTGAGTTTGAGCTTCACGCTTCAACTCAAATGACGATTCACAATGGTGAAGCTGCTTTATTTTTAAAAGAGATTGGATTTACAAGGATAGTTTTATCAAGAGAGCTTAGTTTAAAAGAAATTGATTACATATCTAATACTTTAAATCTGGAAACAGAAGTTTTTATTCATGGAGCTTTATGTATATGTTATTCAGGGCAGTGTCTTATGAGCAGCATAATTGGCGGTAGGAGTGGGAATAGGGGAAGATGTGCTCAACCATGTAGATTACCTTATACACTGATAGATAAAAGTACTAACAAAGAACATAAAGCATACATTTTAAGCCCAAAAGATATTTGTACAATAGATAATTTAAAAGACATTGTTGCAAGTGGAACATCTTCACTGAAAATTGAAGGAAGAATGAAAAGAGCAGAATATGTTTCAGGCGTTGTGGAAATATATAGACGAGCACTCGATAATATTTATAATAATAAAATTCAAAAATTAGATAAGGACACTAAAGTTTTAACACAATTATTTAATAGAGAAGGCTTTTCAAAGGCATATTTATACGGTAATACAGGAAAAAATATGATGGCATATAAAGTTCCTAAAAATTCTGGAATTCCAATAGGCATTGCAAATGATGATTTGTCAGTAACTCTTTTAGAAAATGTAGCCATAAAAGATGGTGTAATGTTCCTTGATGATGGGTTTACTTTATCAAAAATTATAAAAGATGGAGTAGATGTGGGCTCAGCGCTAAAAGGTGATAGAGTTTTATTAAAACCAACTAAATTTAAAGTTGGTGACTTTTTATATAAAATTTCTGATGCTCATTTAATGAATGAACTGGCACAGAGTTATAGTGATAAATTTAAGCGGAAAATAGAATTAAATCTTTCAATAGAATTTAATGTTAATAAGCCTCTCAAAATAAGCACGAGTTACTTTGGTAAAAGCTTTAACTCGCAGGGAGATCTTGTGCAGAATGCAATAAATAAGCCACTAGATAGAGTGCGTTTAATTAAAAATCTATCTAAAACAGGTGATACTCCTTTTATTATAAATGAAGTGATTTTTGAAAGTTTTGAAGAAGGGTTTATACCAATGGCTTCATTAAATTTAGTACGACGAGAATTAATAGAATCTGTTCAAAATTATATAATAGGAAAGTACAAAAGAGAGAAAAGCAATATCCCAATTAATTATAATAAAGGACTTAGACTGCAAGTAGATAAGAAGGACATAGGACCTAATGATAAGAGAGATACTATTTTGCCAGAGACTCTTATAGTCGTTTCCAGCGAACAGCAATTAAAGGCTACAGTCGAAATGGGATTTAATAATATTGCTATAAACCCTTTTATGAGAGGGGATAACATGGACTTAAATATAAATGATGTAAATACTTATATTAAGGTTCCCAATATCATTAAGGGTGAATTTGAAAGTATCTGTGAGTTTATTGAAAATAATTTAGATAACATAAAAGGTATTATCACTGCTAATTTAGGAATAATTAGTAGATTTAATAAAAAAATCGCTATCATTGGAGATTATAAATTAAATATTTTTAATAGCTATGCAGAAGATTTCTATAAAAGTTTTCTTAATGGAACTTGTATTAGTGCTGAATTAAATGCAGCGGAGATTAAAAAAATATCATATAAAAGTTCACTGCCGCTTCAAATTATGGTTTATGGAAAATATGAACTTATGGTTAGTGAACATTGTCCTATTGGTAGCATTTTGGGTAACAAGAGTGAAAACAAAAATTGTATTGGTAATTGTATTAATGGCTCCTATACACTTAAAGATAGAAAAGGTGTTGAATTTAGTATTAATACTGACAAGTATTGTAGAAGTTATATTTACAATAATGTGCCTGTTAATTTAATATCTAATATTGATGAAATCA
>DHIM01000287.1:4629-12586 GCA_002403785.1 Clostridium sp. UBA4746 | reverse complement strand
ATCTAATATTGATGAAATCAGAAAAAATAATATTTTCTCTTTTAGATTAGATTTTATTGATGAAAATTATGAAGAAACCATTGAGGTCCTTAATAATTATATTGAGAAAAACTGGCAAGGAGATTTTAAAAACTATACTAGAGGGCACTATAAAAGAGGAGTCGAATAAGTAATTTAACATAGGAAAGACGGTGTAATTGTGAACAAAAAATCATTAAAGGTTTTAGAGTATTATAAAATAAAAGAAAAAATTAAAAAGTATGCGAAAACTACAGCAGGTAAGGATATTATTGAAAGTTTAGAACCGTATACTAATATTTATGAAGTAAGAGAACATTTACAGGAAACTAATGAGGCACTACTTCTTTTATCAAAAAAAGGAAGTGCTCCTTTTGAAGGTATATATGATGTCCGTGCTGCAATAACTAGGGCATCTAAAGGAGCTTCACTTATGCCTATGCAGCTTATACGAATTGCTCAGATGCTTAGATGTGCTAGATTGTTTAAGAATTATGTTGGCAATAAAGAAGGCGAAAGCATTTCTAGAATTCTTAACGATATATGCATTGGAATTGTACCAATTAAAAAATTAGAGGATGAAATTTTTATAGCTATTATAAGTGATGATGAAATTTCTGATAGGGCTAGTAGTTTACTCTTTGGCTTAAGAAAATCTTTAAAAGAGAAAAATGCATCCGTAAAAGAAAAGGTAATTTCATTAGTTAGATCTAATGCAAAGTATCTTCAAGAAAGTCTCTATACTATTCGAGGAGATAGATATGTAATCCCAGTTAAAGTAGAACATAAAGGAAGTGTTCCAGGTCTTGTACATGATCAAAGCTCTTCAGGGGCCACGCTGTTCATTGAGCCAATGAGTCTTGTTAACTTAAATAATGAGATTAAAGAAATTATGTTAAAAGAAAAAGCAGAGGTTGAAAGAATTTTAGCTGAATTATCATATAAGATTTATGAAAATATAAATATTGTTCAAAATAATGCAGATATAGTATGGGAATTAGATTTCATTTTTGCAAAGGCAATGTATGCAATAGAACTTAATGCTATTATTCCTAGTGTAAATGAAGATGGGGAAATAGATATATTAGAAGCGAGGCACCCCCTGATTGATCCTAAATTGGTAGTGCCAAGTAATATATATTTAGGAAAAGAATTTACATCCCTCGTAATAACAGGGCCCAATACTGGTGGTAAAACTGTAACACTAAAAACAGTAGGACTAATTGAAATAATGGCCTTGAGTGGTATTTTAATTCCAGCAAGAGAAGGCTCAATAGTAAGTTTCTTTAGTGAAATATTTGCAGACATTGGTGACGAACAAAGTATAGAGCAAAGCTTATCTACATTTTCGTCTCATATGACAAATATAGTAAACATCATTGACAAAGCAGATAATAAAACTTTTGCCTTATTTGATGAATTGGGAGCTGGAACAGATCCTACAGAAGGAGCAGCACTTGCTGTTTCAATACTTGAAAATTTGAGAGCGAGAAATACAAAAGTTGTTGCAACAACACATTATAGTGAATTAAAAGGTTATGCTTTAAAGACTACAGGCGTTGAAAATGCATCTGTAGAATTTAATGTAGACACATTAAGCCCAACCTATAGATTAATAATTGGAGTGCCAGGAAAATCAAATGCTTTCGAAATATCTATGAGATTGGGTCTTCCAGCTTATATTATAAAAAAGGCAAAAGAAAACATTTCTAAGGATACCTTAGAGTTTGAAGAACTAGTTCAAAGTCTGCAAGAAAAAAGTATAAAGGCAGAAGAAGATGCAAGACTTGCGGAAAGTTTAAAATTACAAGCGAGCAATCTTAAAGATAAATATCAGGAAAAGTTATATAAACTTGAAAACATAAGAGAAAACGCAATGTATGAAGCTCAAAGGGAAGCAAAAAGGTTAATAAAGAATGCTAAGGAAGAATCTGATGTCATTCTTAGAAATATGAGGCAATTAGAAAACTTGGGATATTCCTCTGAAGCAAGGCAAAAACTTGAAGAGGAAAGAATGAAAATTAAAAACAAGCTTGAAAGCTTAGAAAAGCATGTAGAAAAAAGCAATGATGAACTTGGAGAAAAAATTAAAAGTGTAAAACAAGGTGAAGAAGTATATTTACCATCTCTTAACCAAAAAGTTATTGTAATTTCGAAACCTGATAGAAAAGGTGAGGTGCAGGTTCAAGCTGGTATTATGAAGATAAATGTTAAATTAGATGATCTGCGGGTATCTAAGCTTACAGATGAGGACAAGAAAAAGGCAAAGATAATTAAGAGAGAGATGAAGTTAAATACACGAAGTGTATCAACATCTGTAGATTTAAGAGGTATGGATTCTCAGGAGGCTATTTATACAGTTGATAAATACTTAGATGAAGCTTATTTAGGTGGACTTAAAGAAGCTACAATTATTCACGGTAAGGGTACTGGAGTTTTAAGAAAAACTATTACAGATATGTTAAAAAGGCATGGTCATGTTAAAACATATAGATTAGGAAATTATGGTGAGGGTGGTAGTGGAGTTACTATGGTAGAACTTAAATAGCTAAGATTTTAATAAAGGGTGGTTATAGTGTGATTATTGTAAGTGCTTGTTTATGTGGAATTAATTGTAAATATGATGGCGGTAATAATCTAGATGTAAGGTTGCTTAAATTATTCAAAGAAGGAAAAGTGATGCCTGTTTGTCCAGAACAACTAGGGGGACAAGAAACCCCTAGGGTTCCACATGAAATTATAAATGGAAATGGTTTGGATGTGATTGAGGGCAATGCTAGAATTCTTGGATCTGATAAAGATGATGATGTGACCTCAAAGTTTATAAAAGGTGCTTATGAAACTTTATATATTGCAGAATCAGTTGGAGCAAGCATTGCTATTTTAAAGGCACGAAGTCCATCTTGTGGAGTTTCTAAAATATACGATGGAACTTTTAGTAGAACTTTAAGGCCTGGTAATGGAGTTACTGCCCAGTTATTATTATCTGAGGGTATAAAAGTTTTTACTGAAGAAGATTTAGAAAAATTAAAATTATAACTAGGGGGAATAAAATGAATTATAAAGATGTTTTAAAAGCTGCTAGAGGGAATTTAAACAAAAGCTGCAGGGTTTGTCCTATATGCAATGGAGTTGCTTGTGCTGGCGAAGTACCTGGAATGGGTGGAAAAGGAACTGGAGATGCTTTTAAAATCAACATAGAATCCTTGGCGGAATACAAACTTAATATGAGAACTATACATGATGCAAAAGATCCTGACACGTCTACAGAATTATTTGGGCGAAAAATGGATATGCCTGTATTTGCAGCTCCCGTATCAGGAACTACCTTAAATATGGGTGGTAAATATAGTGAGCAGGAGTATATATCTTGGGTTATTAGTGGATGCCTTGAGGGAGGAATTTTCCCAATGGTGGGAGACACTGCTGTAGACTCATTTCTCACAACTAATCTTTCTGAATTAGAAAAACAGGGTGGAAATGGCATTGCAATAATAAAGCCTTGGGAAAATACAAATGTTATAGAAAAAATTAAATTAGCAGAAAAAGCGGGCGCATTTGCTATAGGTATGGACATAGATGCTTGTGGTCTTATTACCTTAGCTCTTCTTGGTAAACCAGTTATGCCTAAAACAGTTGAAGAGATTAAAGAAATTGTTAGATCAACTAAACTTCCCTTTATTCTAAAGGGAATAATGACTGTAGATGAAGCAAAACTTGCGGTTGATGCAGGGGTAGCTGCAATTGTAGTATCAAATCATGGAGGAAGAGTATTAGACCAAACTCCCGGTGTAGCAGAGGTTCTTTCAGATATAGCTCAGGAAGTAAAGGGAAAAGCAATTATATTAGCAGATGGTGGAGTTCGAAGTGGTGCAGATATACTTAAGATGTTAGCATTAGGTGCAGACGCTGTACTTATTGGCAGGCCATTTGTATCTGCATCCTTTGGCGGTAAGGCAGAAGGCGTAAAATCTTATATTGATTTCTTGGAAAGTGATTTAAAATCAGCTATGGTGCTTACAGGATGTAAATCTATTGAAAATATTAACGATAGAATTTTATATTGAGTAAAATAAAAAGAACTCCATTTTAAATTGGAGTTCTTTTTACGTCTATTCAACAGTTATATGAACAGCATCTTCTTCGCGAACAACTTTTATATATTCAACTTCTGGATCTTCAGTTCCTTGAACATATAATCCAGTGTTTTTTAATTTTTCAACATAATCAACAATCTCTTGAGTTATTCTCTCACCTGGGCAAAGTACTGGAATGCCAGGTGGATATGCCATTAAGAATTCCCCGCTTATCATGCCAACACTCTTTTTAATTTCTATAGCAGTATTTACACTGTTGAAAGCCTCACGAGGAATTTGCACTTGCTCTGGAATACTAGGGATATCAATAAAATCCGTTTTCTTTGATCCTTTACCATAGTAATCGCTACTTATTTCTCCTAGAGCGTTCAGTAATCGCTGCATCCCTTCTTTTGTATCTCCGAAAGAACCAACTGCTAATATGTTATAGAGATCAGATAATTCCATTTGCATATGATATTTGTTAGCAAGTATCATATCTAAGTCATAACCTGTTATGCCTAAATCTCTACAAGTTATTGTGATTTTAGTTGGATCAAAAGCATAAGCTCCAAAACCATTTAAAATCTCTTCACCAAAACAATAAAACCCTGGAATTTTATTTACTTCACTTCTTACATAATTAGATAAATCAATAGTTTTTTCTAGGAGTTGTGGACCTTCCAATGCAATTTGTCTTCTTGCACAATCCAGGGATGCCATTAGTATGTAAGAAGGTGAGGTTGTGTGCATTAAGTTTATTAGTTGTCTAACTCTAGCAGGGCTAACACGCTTTGAATTAACATGTAGCATTGAACTTTGAGTTAATGAACCTATTATCTTATGTGTGCTTTGAGCACAGATATCTGCGCCAGCTTCCATTGCGGACATTGGTAATCTACTATTAAAATTAAGATGAGGGCCATGAGCTTCATCAACTATTAAAGGAATGTCATAAACATGTACCATATCTGCAATTTTCTTAATATCTGTGGAAACTCCATAATATGTAGGGTTAATAATAAGCACAGCTTTAGCATCTGGATTATTTTTTAAGGTCTCCTCTACAGTCTCTGGAGAAACTCCATGAGCAACACCTATTTTTTTATCTAGCTCTGGTTGCATATAAACTGGTATAGCACCTGATAAAATGATACCACCGGTTATTGATTTATGTACATTTCTAGGAACAATTATTTTATCACCAGAACCAACTACAGACATAATCATAGCTTGAATAGCACCGGAAGTTCCATGAACTGAGAAGAATGAAGCATCAGCGCCATAAGCATCAGCTGCTAATTCTTGCGCCTTTTTTATAACTCCAGTGGGATGGTGAAAACTATCAACAAGTTTAAAAACTGTGACATCAATTTTAAAAGGATTATCCCCCATAAAATTTCTAAACTCTTCATCAGCACCTATTCCTTTTTTATGCCCAGGTACATGAAAAGGCAAGGTATCTCTGTCTACATATTCCATTAGAGCATCAAATAATGGAGTCTCATTTTGATTTAATCTATACAATTTATACACCCCTTTCAAAAAAACTTATATTAATCTTTTTAAATTACTATTTATAGTGTATTCATTCAACCAATTTATAATTATAAATGATTAGATATGCAAATGCAATTATAATCCTTTATAAATTTTTAATAATACAAAACAACTTCTTAAATGCTTGGTAATTATGGGTTTATAAGAAAATATAGTAATTCAAAATATGCAAAAACAGGTTATTTGTCAAAAATGCCTTTTATTTGTAATGGATTGATAGTATAATATGGTAGACTATAGAGAGATTAGGGGGAATAGCAACGGGGGGTAACAATTGTTATCTGTTTTAGAGAATCACAAGGAGGATAATATATGACATATAAAGAGAAATATAAAATTTGGATTAATTCTAATTTTATAGATCTAGAATTAAAGAAGGAGCTTGAGCTGTTAATAGATGAAAAAGAAATTGAAGATAGATTTTATAAGGATTTAGAGTTTGGTACAGGTGGACTAAGAGGAGTTGTAGGTGCAGGAACAAACAGAATGAATATACATACAATAGGCAAAGCTACTCAAGGTTTAGCAGACTATTTAAACTCGAAATACAAGGAAAATATATCAGTTACTATAGCATATGATTCAAGAAATATGTCTATGGAATTTGCAAAAGCTGCTGCAGAAACTCTTTGCGGTAATGGTATTTCTGTTAATTTGTTTGAAAAATTAACACCAACACCAATTTTATCTTATGCTGTACGTGAATTAAAGAGTAAGGCTGGTATTGTAATTACTGCATCACATAATCCTAAACAGTATAATGGATATAAGGTTTATGGGGATGATGGTGGACAAGTTACTGATGAGGTTGCAAGCCAAATTATAACCTGCGCAGGCAATATTAAAGATTTTTCTAAAGTGAAAACTATGGATATTAATAGTGCAAAAACAAATGGTATTCTAAGAATTATTGGGGAAGATCTTTATTTATCATATATTAATAAAACTAAAAATTTAACTATAAGAAAAGACTTAGTTAAAAAATACGCCAATGATTTAAAAATAATCTATACTCCTATTCATGGCTCTGGTAATGTGCCAGTAAGAAGAGTTTTAAAAGAGCTAGGTTATGAGAATGTATTTGTTGTAAAAGAACAGGAGATGCCAAATGGTAATTTCCCTACAGCACCATATCCTAATCCAGAAGACCCAAAGGTATTTGAATTAGCACTTAAAATGGCCAAAGACATTAATCCAGACATTATTTTTGGTACAGACCCAGATTGTGATCGAATTGGAGTAGTGGTTAAGAGCGAGGGTGGAAAATACAAGGTTTTGTCGGGTAATCAGACAGGTGTATTATTAAGTAATTATATTTTGAATTCATTAAGTAAAACTAACCAAATGCCTAAAAATGGTGTAATAATAAAAACTATAGTTACTACTGATATGGTAGAAAGTATAGCCGGAAAATATAATGTAGAAGTGTTAGATGTTCTCACAGGATTTAAATACATTGGAGAAAAAATCAAAGAGTTTGAACAGAAAGGCGGAAAAGACTTTATATTTGGTTTTGAAGAAAGTTTTGGTTATTTAGCAGGAAATTTTGTTCGCGATAAAGATGCAGTTATTGCAGCAATGCTAATTTGTGAAATGACGCTTTACTATAAAAATAAAGGCATGAGTTTGTATGATGCTTTGATGGACATTTATAAAGAACACGGTTATTTCGAGGAAAGTTTAGTTTCAATAGAACTTAAAGGAAAAGATGGCGCAGAAAAAATAGGTAATGTGTTAGAACATTTAAGACTTTCAATGAAAGGATTAATAGGTAATAATAAAATTATAAAAAAATTGGACTATAAAACTAGTTTAGAAGTGAATCTTATTAACAATACTGAAAAAATAATTAAATTGCCAAAATCTAATGTATTAAAGTTTGTCTTAGATGATGGTTCTTGGTTTGTAGTTAGACCATCCGGTACTGAACCAAAAATGAAAATCTATCTATCAGTTAAAGGCAATTGCTTAGAGAATACATCTAAGAAAATAATTGAGCTAAAAGAAAATGTTATGTCAATAGTTAATGCTGCATGCATAAAATAAAACATTTATCCATATCAAACCATAATTTCCACTACTATGATTTTATATGTTTACAAATTATCAACAGTATATTATTATTAATAGTAGCAATTGTAGCATAAATATTTAAGCGTAGTAGGAAGGAGTAAGCATGGACATTAAAACATATTTTTCCGAAAAATTAGCAGCCCTTCTTTTTTTAGAAATTAAAAAGAATAGCAAAATAAATGATTTAACAATTTTGGATGATATATATTTCCCTGTAAGAACTAATGAAA
>DHIM01000287.1:0-4464 GCA_002403785.1 Clostridium sp. UBA4746 | reverse complement strand
CGTCAAACAAAAAGAAGATTTTGATAATATACCAGTTAATTTATTTATAGAAGGGATGTTCTATGTTTTAGGAGCAGATGAACACTTTAAATATAACGTAGAATATAAAGTGATTATAAATGCTGTTCCAAATTCAATAGGATTTATTAAGGGTGTAATATTTAGAGAAATTGAAAATGAAAATTATGAGGAAGCATATATTATGTTAAAAGGATTATTAAGAATTGAAGAAAATGAAGAAAATTATGATAAGATTTTTCTTTTGGTTGATAAATTAAGATTAACTAATATTATGTTTAAAGATGAAGAAATAAAGATTGTTGAAGAAGCTAAAAAAATTGCTCATTACAGTAATGCATATTTATATGAATCATTAGTTTTTAATAGCGAAAGTAAACATGATTTAGCCTTAATGGCTTTAAGAAATTATATCGAGAATGGTGGGAAACAAACCACAGATGTCATTGAGCTTAAAAATGAATTAGAAACTATAACAAATTTTCAAAAGGCAAAAGAAATGATACCTGATAATCCTAAGGGAGCTCTTGAAATTTTAATACCTTTAATGGAACATTTAGGAGATAGGCCAGAAATATATTATCACAGTGCTGTAGCCTATAGAAATCTACAAAATTATGAAAAGGCTATATACTACTTGAATGAGGCAGTAGCAATTGATAAGGACTTAATTGAAGTAATAAACGAATTTGGTATTAATTATGCTTGTCTTGAAAATTATGAAGTAGCTATTCAATATTTTAGGAAGGCATTTGAAGTTACAAAATCTATTGAAATATGTACAAATCTTGTCATGTGTTATTTGAATGTTAAAAATTTTGAGCAAGCAAGGATACACTTAGATATAGCTAAAAAAATAGATGCAAAAGATGAAATTGTATGTCAATTAGAAAAACAATTCACGGAGGGTAAATAATGGAGATAATTGAATATTTAAATATCATAAAAAAAAGAATACTATTAATAATTTTAGTGACAATTGGTGCAACGGTGTTTAGCGGACTTTTAAGTTATTTTGTTATTACACCTACATACAAATCTGACATATCAGTAATAATAGGGAAACCAGAAAACAAATCTCAAGTATCGCAAGGTTATAACGATGTAATGATGTATCAACAATTGGTTAAAACTTATAGTGAGTTTGTTACATCAAGAAAGGTTTCAGATAATGTTATAAAAGCTCTTAAATTGAATATAAATTCTGATGAACTTCAAAAAATGGTAACAGTAGCACCTAAAGGTGATACTGAGTTTTTAACAATAACAGTTAAATCTAAGGATCCTAAGCAGGCTATGGACATTGCTAATCAATTAGCTAAGTCATTAAAATCTGTTAGTAACGATGTTAAAAAAGTGGATAATGTACAACTTTTAGATGAAGCATTACTACCTACTGTACCAAACAGTCCTAATCCAAAGTTAAATATGGCAATTGCGTTTTTTATTGGACTTATGGTATCACTTGGAATAGCATTCTTATTAGAGTATTTAGATAATACGGTAAAGACACAAGAAGACATAGAAAAATTAACTGGAATACCAGTTATAGGAATCATTCCTTTAACTGAAGATAAACAATAGGAAGGTGAGAATATGTTAAAAAAATTAATAACATTAAAAAACCCAAAATCTAGAACAGCGGAAGCATTTAGAACATTAAGGACTAATATTCAATTCTCTTCCTTAGATAAAGAGCTAAAATCAATTGTAGTTACGTCCTCTGGTTCTGGAGAAGGTAAAAGTACAGTAATGTCTAATTTAGCTATAACTATGGCTGAAAGTGGTATGAAGATTATTCTTGTAGATTGTGATTTAAGAAAGCCATCAATACACAAAAAAATGGGAATTACCAATTCTGTAGGATTAACAAATGTATTAGTTCAAGGCGTTAAGAAAGAAGAATGTGTGGTTAAGACAACTGTTAATAATCTTTTTATATTAACTAGTGGTCCAATCCCACCAAATCCAGCAGAATTACTAGGAAGTAAAAAAATGCGAGATTTTATTGAGGAGTTAAAAGGTGAATTCGATTTAGTTCTTATTGATGCGCCACCGGTTCTTGCTGTAACTGATGCACAAATTCTATCTACAATAGTAGATGGTGTCATTTTTGTTGCGTCTTATGGTGAAGCTCAAAAAAATGCATTGGTAGATGCAAAACATTTAATTGATAAGGTTGGCGGAAAGATACTTGGAATTGTATTTAATAAAGTGCCTGAAGCAGTAACTGGTTATCATGGTAAGTATTACAAAGGCTATTATGGAAATGAAAATTAAAATTTTAGAAGGTGTAATTTTATGATAGATTTTCACAGCCACATAATTCATGGCGTTGATGATGGGGCAAAAAGTTTAAATATGTCTCTTGAAATGTTAAAAATTGCAGAAAATGAAGGCGTAGAATATATTTGTGCTACTCCTCATTTTATAACTGAGGAATTTGAAATTAGTCGCAGTGAATATATTGAAAAATTAGATAAATTAGTTACCGCTTCCAGAGAAGAAAGTTTTAATATTAAAATTTTATCAGGCCTTGAGATATATATGCATCCCAATTTACCAAAGCTCTATAAAGAAAAGAAAATATGGGGGATTAACGATTCTGAGTATTTACTTATAGAACTTCCTATGGGGCAATTTCCTATGTACACTGAAGATGTATTTTACGAATTAATGTTACTTGGAGCTAAACCCATTTTAGCCCATCCAGAGAGAAATCTTAAAATTATGAAAAATCATGATTTAATTATTAATTTAATAAATCAAGGCGTAATGATGCAAATTAATGCTGGTAGCCTATTGGGCGATTATGGCAAAGAAATTAAAAAAACAGCACAAGAATTCTTGAAAAGTAACATGATACATATTTTGGGTAGTGATGGGCACAATATTATAAGTAGAAAAACTAAACTAAAAGAAGCTTATACAATGGTGGAAAATGCAAATGAAAAAGTATATAATTGGATTATTGAAAATCAGACTAATATTATTAATAATGTCTCTGGGATGGAATTTCTAGAACTAAAACTTAAAAAATCAAAAGGGAAAATTTCATTTTTCAATATTTTCAAATGAATTTCAAATAAAGTTGCAAGATAAAAATGTGCTATTTGAGAGGAGAAGAACTATGAGAGTTAAAAAGGCTATAATACCAGCAGCAGGACTTGGAACAAGATTTTTACCAGCTACAAAGGCACAACCTAAAGAAATGTTGCCTATTGTTGACAAGCCTACAATACAGTACATTATTGAGGAAGCGGTTGCGTCAGGTATTGAGGAAATATTAATTATAACTGGAAGAAATAAAAGAGCAATCGAAGATCATTTTGATAAATCAATTGAACTTGAACAACAATTAGAGAAGAATGGTAAGGAAGATACTTTAACAATGGTTAGAGATATATCCAATATGGCAAATATTTATTATATACGTCAGAAAGAACCTAAGGGGTTAGGTCACGCCATAGGTTGTGCAAAAACGTTTGTCGGGAATGAACCATTTGCCGTAATGCTTGGTGATGATGTGGTAGATAGTGAGGTGCCATGCCTTAAGCAACTTATAGATTGTTACTCTGAATATCAAACTTCAATTTTGGGGGTTCAAAAGGTTCCATTAAGTGAAGTTAACAAATATGGTATAATAAATGGAACATCAATAGAAGATAGGGTTTATAAAGTCAAAGATGTTGTGGAAAAACCTAAAGTAGAAGAAGCGCCATCAAACATAGCAATACTCGGAAGATATATTATAACACCTAGAATATTTGATATTTTAGAGAATACAAAGCCAGGTAAGGGTGGAGAGATTCAACTTACAGATGCTTTAAAGACTTTAATATCAGAGGAAGATATGTACGCTTATAATTTTGAGGGTAGAAGATATGATGTAGGGGATAAAGAAGGATTTTTAGAAGCGAATGTAGAATATGCTCTTAAAAATGATGATCTTAAAAAAGTTTTCATGAAATATCTTTTAACTATTAAGGACAATGATAAGTTTAAGGAAATTTATAATGAGTGCAAAAACAATCAAGAATAGATAATATTATCAAAAAGCCAAGTAAAACTGGCTTTTTTATTTTGCCATGCATTATGTATTAAAATATTAATGCATAATAAAAAAATTCGTTTAAATTATACAAACAGAATAATTTAGGATATAATAATGTATGCTGTAATTTAGTAGAATAGAAGTATAAGAAATATGTTGAATAATTTTTAAAATGATGTAAAATGATTAAGGAGAGTTACAAAAGATTTAAAACTAGATAGAGGACGTGAACTTAATGAAAACTGATAAAAGAGTCTTTGTAGTGGATATTGTTTGTGTTTTGGCTTCATTATATATATCCCTATTATTAAGATTTGATTTAAATATACCTAATAAATACTTCGAATTTTTTAAACTTTCATTTATTCCAGTGCTAATTTTAATAATAGGTT
>DHIM01000232.1:432-13533 GCA_002403785.1 Clostridium sp. UBA4746 | reverse complement strand
TCTAACTAAATATGAATTATAAGAGGTACCCTTATGTGTAGAGTACTCTTTACCATGATAATCTCTTATTTCCCAATCTATTTTTCCAACCCAAGTAACTTTATCGTTAATTTTAAAAGACATAAATACCACCCTTTCTTATGTTTTTTTAAATAAGATATTATTTTGAAGATGAATATCTTGTAATGTAACTTTCTTCATTTATTATTTAAATCATGTTTTTTAGTATAATCTAACAACTTCTCCACAGATATATTAGATAAATCAACCTCATCTTCGTCTATTGATACATTTGTAGCCTTAGTTTCATCAATGCAACCCATTGAAAGCAACGAAATACCAAAAGCATTTAAGATCGTTACTGGAGTAAGCGCTATACTCTCTTGTGTTAAATGCTAGTATACTAATTAATAATTATATTGTCGGTAACATATGTTACTAGAGTGAATTCCTATTATGAGAAGAATTAAAGAATAAAAAACTGATCCAGGTCAATAAAAAAATATTGATTAAACGTATAACATTACTTGGAACTGATTATCTCAAAATCTGAAATAATAAAGCTTAAAATTATTTTCACAATCTTAAGCTTTATTATTATTAATTTAATATATTAATTTATCCTAATATACGTTTTAAATCGTCTTCTGGATTGCTTATATGTCTAAGATCAAAAGTGTCAACTAGAAATTGTAAAACATTAGGACTTAAGAAAGCTGGTAAAGTTGGTCCAAGGTAAATTCCTTTTACCCCCAGTGATAATAACGCCAATAAGTCAGCAACAGCTTTCTGTTCATACCAACTTATAATTTTTGCAAGTGGTAGATCATTAATTCCGCATTCAAATGCATCAGCTAATGCTAGAGCAATTCTAACAGCAGAATATGCATCGTTACATTGACCTACATCGAGTAGTCTTGGAAGTCCTGCCACTTCACCAAACTCTAATTTATTAAAACGATATTTTCCACAAGCTAAAGTAAGAATAATACAATCTTTTGGAACCTGCTCTGCAAATTCGGTGTAATAATTTCTTCCTGGTCTTGCACCGTCACATCCTCCAATTAAGAAGAAGTGCCTGATCTTTCCTTCTTTAACAGCACTAACTATTTCACTTGCATGACTTAACGTTGCTTCATGACCAAATCCTACTGTTATTTCCTTAACTTCCTCATCTTTTTCGAATCCACCAAGTTCTAGAGCTTTATTTATTATTTCAGAGAAATCCTTATAACCATTTTCATCATTAGATATATGTTTTATGCCATCCCAACCAACAACACTTGTAGAAAAAATTCTATCTTTATAAGAATCCCTTGGTTTCATTAAGCAGTTTGTTGTCATTAAAATACAGCCAGGTATACCATCAAATTCTTTTTGTTGATTTTGCCATGCGCTACCAAAGTTGCCTACTAAATGTTTATATTTATTTAACTTAGGATATCCATGTGAAGGTAACATTTCACCATGAGTATAAACATTTATCCCCTTGCCTTCTGTTTGCTCAAGTAGCATTTCAAGGTCCCTTAAGTCATGGCCCGAAACTACTATAAATGGTCCCTTTTTAATGTTTACATTAACCTTTGTAGGTGTTGGAGAATTGTATTTCTCATTATTGGCTTTATCTAATACCTCCATAACCTTAACGCTCATCTCTCCAGTTTTAACTAAGTACTTGATAAGGTCTTGAAGATTTAAGCTATCATCAGTTAATACTGCTAAAGCTATAAAATAAAAATCATCTACCTCATCACTGTTATACTTAATAAACCTAGCTTGATGTGCATATGCTGCAATCCCTTTTAGTCCATATTTTATAGTTTCACGAACGGATCGAATATCAGCATCTAAATCTTGATCATACATAACTCCTGCTTTTTTAGCATCTTCAAGGATTTGTTCTTTTGTATCACTTAAATTATATATAGCTTCTTCAGCATTTACTTTTTCCCCTGAAGCTTTTTTTCTAGCGTCTTCTTTTATCACTTGTGATCTTTTAAGCATATCCATGTGAGATTCAGGATCAAAATTTACATTAGTTAATGTCATAAATAATGAATTCTCAATAAATGAAACCCACGACTTATCAAGTTTTTCACCTTTGGCCAAAAGTTTAGCAGCATAACAGCTTATTCCCTTTAGCTGATAAATGAGCAAATCCTGCATTGCTGCAATCTCTGGTGTTTTTCCACAGACCCCTACTTTGGTACATCCTTTTCCTCCGAAAGTTTGTTCACATTGAAAACAAAACATTTTCCCTTGCATATGTAACCCTCCTAATTTTTTAGATATATTCCATCTATTAGTGTTTACTTTCTTAATATAAATATACACATCACTAATTATTTCAGTCTACTTCTAAAGGTGATTCTAATCACATCTTATTTCAGCTTAATCATTTATAATATAATCAGCAAAAATAACTATTAGAGAACATACTAAAATAAAGAAAAACTTGAGAGGCGGCGTAAATCTCCTTCAGATGTCTTTAATTTTACAGTAACGGATGTATGAATTTTCTTTAAATTCCTAATTGAAGACTGGGGCACAGATAAATTCCAGGAAAAACTACTAGAACTAATAGGTGACATGCAAAGCTTAGGTGAAGATAGGCTCGCAAACTGGAACGCAGCATATTTTTATGGAGTTCATACGCAAAAGCAATTAGATAAAAACTACATCGGTATTAATGTTCCTTTTGGGGAGCTTAATGCGGATCAATTTTTTGAACTAGCTAGAATTTCAGAGAAATATGGAGACAGTAACATTAGAACAACACTGTCTCAAAATCTTATCATTTCGGGAGTTACAAATGAGCTAATCCCAGCTATATTAAATGAGCCAATACTTAAAAACTTTTCACCTGCACCACGCCCATTTATTGGTCATTCAGTGGCATGTACAGGTAAAGAATGGTTTTCCACATCTAAAAGATATTTGGAAATACATCTCATTGGGCACACCATTCTCGTCATAAAAACTTACAAGAAAAACATGAAATCCATAATACATTTTTCTAAAATTCACTCTTAATTTTTTCATAGGTATAATTAATTAATAGAACAACCCTTTTTCTGTTGAAGCATATTAAACAAAACACTGTTTTCCAGGTAAATATGAATAAATAGATCTTTCTCTAAGTCATGAAGTTTTGTATATACAAGTTTGAAAGAGGTACAAGCCCCTTCTGGCGCATTAAAATCTCTGGTTATCTTCTCTAGTTCTTTAATTATATTTCCAGCGGCGTCATGCTCATTCTCGGTATCCTTTATTACCTGATGTATTCTTGATAATATACTGTCATCTTTTGTTATTTCAAAATTTTCAATAAGGGGAAACAGAATCTCTTCTTCTTTAATAAGGTGCTCTTCAAGCTCTATTTTCAATGACCCAAAATTTCTATGAACCTTTAATAGTTCTTCACTATGAAGCTTAAAATGCACCTTTAGTACTTTAAATAATAGTGTATCTATTTCTTTAAGCTGTTTTTTTGTAAATTCATGATGAGTTTTTACTATGTGTCGTATTAAGGCTGAAGGCTTTTCCTTTCTCCAGTCTTTATACTCTGAATTACTTTTTATAAACTTCTCATACTCATTATTTAGTTCTTGAATAATTTTGTCATGGTCTAAAGCTATCTCGTCCAAGGCTCCTGCTAACGTATCATGTCCACCACAACAATAATCTATTTTATATCTATTAAAGATTTCTGCAGCACCTGGGTAAATTGAAACTATTTCTCCAAGGCTTTGGTTTTTATTTATAATTTTCTCCATAATTAATTCCTCCTCTTATTTTAAATTATTTTCACATGTTCTTGCTTTCTTATGGCTCTATTCTATATTTATTTTAGTTATAAAAATGTGATTTAAATCAAATTTTAAAAATATTTAAAATATATACTAATAAGAGTATGCTCATAAAGAATAAATTTATAGATAAAACAAACAAAACTCTCAATTTAAATAACTCCACTTTCCATTCTAAAAACTTGTAACATAAGTTACTGTTTTATGTTATAAGAACTAGTATTATATTATTGAAGAAGCTTATAATATCAATTATAATTCAAAACAAATATTGGATTGAAAAATTAGGAGGATTAATTATGGATGCAATAGATCTAATGATGGATGAACATAAATATATTTTTCGAGGATTAAAATTATTTCGGAAATTAAGCGTAGAGATATTAAATAGCAATACCGTTGATTTTGTATCTTTTGAAAAGATGATTCTTTTTGTTAGAAATTATGCCGATAAACATCATCATAATAAGGAAGAGATTGTTCTTTTTAAGAAGATGGAAACTCAATTAGGTGATATGGTGAAAGGTCCCCTATCTGGAATGTATATAGAACATGATTTGGGAAGACAACACATAAAGCTTTTAGAGGAAGCTCTTTTAAGAGTTAAAAATGGCGACTTAGATTCACGAGTGGATATAATAGCAAACTCTGTATGTTATAGTGATTTGTTAACAAGACATATTGAAAAAGAAGATAAATTAATATATACATTTGCTAGAAGAAAATTAAGTCAAGTCGACATAGAAGACGTAAATGTAAGTTGTGAAAAACTTGAATCACAGGCAACTAAAAATCAATTACAAAAGGAATATATAGATGTTTTAGAAATGTTAGAACGGAAGTATGATATAGTGTCCAAAACTTAAAAATACTGTTTGATTTGGATTTAATAAATTAATAAGGTTCTACTTTCATTCATAAAATCGCAAGAAAACATTTCTTTGAGTCAGATGATTTTTACCATTGTTTTATAAAAATTAATGGGCATAAGATTATAATTGTCAAAAGCGACTTTAAATACGATAAATTTTTATTAGCATTTTATGATTTTGATTTAAATCACATTTTTATAAATCAAAGTTAAGTAGAATTAAGACATAGGAATTTAGAATCTAAAAAATAGATTTGTAAAGGAGAATTTAAAAATGGATAATAAAAAAATAGAAAAATTAACTCAAGTTTTACAAAGATTAAATCAGCAAGGCGTAACAGAAGCTATAAGAAAAGAGGCAATAGACATTGTTTCAAATATAAGCCCTATTGAACTTTCAATTGCAGAGCAGAATTTAATAGAAAAAGGGATGAAACCTGAAGATTTGAGACATCTTTGTGATATACACATGGAAGTTTTAAAAGGAGAACTTGATAAAATTAAAACAAAAATTGAGCCGGGCCATGTTGTGCATACCCTCATTGCTGAGCATGATAAAATTCTTGAATTTTTGACACAACTTGAAGAAATTAATACTAAAATCCAAAAGATTGAAAGCTATGATAACAGTCTAGAAGAAATCGAATCATTAAAGACTGTTGTATTTAATATATTAGATGCAGAAAATCACCACCAAAGGGAAGAAAAAGTGTTATTTGCTGAAATGGAAGACAGGAAAATTACTGGTCCAACTAGAATCATGAGAATGGAACATGAGGATTTAAGATCCAAGAAAGAGCTTTTAAAAGTGGCAGCGGAGAACGTTTCTAAACTGACCTTCAATGAGTTTAAAGAAAAAGCAGATGAGACCGCGAAATATATTATATTTAATATGAGAGACCACATATTCAAAGAAAACTATATTTTATACCCTACAGCAATAGAATCTATAAAGGGAAAGAAAATATGGCAGGATATGAAAAAAAGGTGCGATGAAATAGGGTATTGCGGCTTTACCCCTAAATTATAATTTAACTGTTCCTAAATATCAACCATTGCGAATTGTGCATAATTTAAATTTTCTCAAGGTATAATCACTATGGCAATTAGACGTAAGCTGCTATAGTGATTTTTTATTAAAAAAGATTACCGTTAACAATTTATTAGCTGTATCGTCTTAAAATATTAGGGAATAACCACTTATAGTAAACATTTAATCTAGTAACATATGTTACCGACAAAATAAATATAAACTAGTATACTAATCTCATAACACAATCACAGAAAGTGCTTACAAAAGAAAAAATGGAGGTCGATTTATATGTCTATGTTTTGTTATCAATGTCAAGAAGCCGCTAATTGTAAAGGTTGTACGGTAAAGGGGGTTTGTGGTAAGACCGAGAACCTCGCAAAGGCACAGGACTTATTAGTTTATATAACCAAAGGAATATCTATATATAGTGTACGTGCTAGAGAAAATGGTTTGGTTAATAAAAAAGTAGATACATTTATAATTGAAAGTTTATTTGCAACTATTACAAATGCAAATTTTGATAGAAATATATTTATTGCAAGAATAAGAGAAGGCTTGAGCTTAAGAGAAGAAGTAAAACAACAACTTCTTAAAGCTGGTCTTAAATTAAGCGATAAAGGTGAAAATGAAAGTTGGCTTAAGAAAATATTTAATTCATTTGGATTCGGTAAAGAAGAAGAATTAAACTTACCTGACGCAGCAGTTTGGTTTTCTAATGACTTAAAAGAATTTGATGAAAAAGCAGGCAAAGTCGGTGTACTTTCAACTGAGAATGAGGATGTAAGATCTTTAAGAGAACTACTCATTTACGGACTCAAAGGTATGGCTGCATATGCTAAACATGCGAATAATCTTGGATATGACGATGATGGACTTCACGCCTTCACTCAAAAGGGATTAGCTTCTACTTTAAATGATACTTTAAGTGTTGATGAACTTGTGGCTTTAATACTTGAGTGTGGTAAGTACGGGGTTGATGCAATGGCGTTACTCGACAAGGCTAACACTTCTAGTTATGGAAATCCTGAAATAACAAAAGTTAATATAGGAGTTAAAACTAATCCTGGTATATTAATTAGTGGACATGATTTAAAAGATATGGAAGAATTATTAAAGCAGACTGAAGGAACTGGAATAGATATTTATACTCATAGTGAAATGCTTCCAGCTAACTACTATCCTGCATTTAAAAAGTACAAGCACTTAGTAGGTAATTACGGAAATGCATGGTGGAAACAAAATCAAGAATTCGAGAGCTTCAGTGGACCAATCCTTATGACTACAAACTGTATTGTAACTCCTAAAGCTTCTTATAAAGATAGAATATACACTACAGGAGTAACTGGCTTTGAAGGCGTTAAGCATATCGCAGATGGAATAAATGGGAAAGCAAAAGATTTTTCTGCTATAATTAAACAGGCTAAAAAATGCTCCGCACCTAAGGAAATTGAAAAAGGTGAAATAGTAGGAGGCTTTGCTCATAATCAAGTAATAGCTCTTGCGGACAAAATTGTAGATGCTGTTAAATCTGGAGCAATAAAGAGATTCTTTGTAATGGCAGGCTGCGATGGCCGTATGAAGAGTCGCGATTATTACACTGAATTTGCGCAGAAACTACCAAAGGATGCAATTATACTTACTGCAGGTTGCGCAAAATATAAATATAACAAATTAGATTTAGGTGATATCGGTGGAATTCCAAGAGTGTTGGATGCAGGTCAATGCAATGACTCCTACTCATTAGTAGTTATAGCACTTAAACTGAAAGAAGTATTTGGATTAGATGATATAAATGAACTTCCAATTTCTTATAATATTGCATGGTACGAGCAAAAGGCAGTTATAGTATTACTTGCATTATTACATTTAGGTGTTAAAAACATTCATCTAGGACCAACATTACCAGCATTTTTATCTCCAAATGTTGTAAAAGTATTGGTTGACAGCTTCGGCATTGGTGGAATAAGTAATGTGGACGATGATATAAAAATGTTCATGGGAGAATAATGCTTAGAATTAAGAAATCCCCTTTATTTTGATATTAATAATTTTAAGAATGCTAAAGCTTAGAAGACTTTAGCATTTTTACGTTTTATAACCGAAAGCATAACAAGCTGACGTAATTTTCTTTGGCAAATTGAAGATTGTACATTAATAAACATATTCTCAAAAAAGAGTATGCAGTTAAATTCTACTGCATACTCTTTATAGTTACCAGTTAATATACTCCTTAACCTCAGCCTTTTCTCCTAAATTTACATCTTTTAAAACCCATTCCTTAAACACCGGATATCCTGTTCTATCCACAATATACCCTATATGTTCTTTCCCGCCTGGTGCATTGTTGTCCATATATTTTTCAATGTATGAATATGTGTTTTTAATAATTTTTATTATACTTTCCTCGTCCACCCACTTTATAAAATCTTGTGCAAGTCTAGGGTTTTTCTTTCCTGTTCTACCCATGATGACAAGTTTATAATATTTAGTATGGCTTCTACTCCATGCACCTGTTGGACATTTGCATATGCATTCTCCACATCCAATACACTTAGCATGGTCACGTACTACTTTAAAGTTTTCCATTTTAAGGGCACCAGTAACTTTTCTTTTACAGTTAGTTACGCAGGATTTGCAACTGATGCATCTATAAGATTCATATTAAGGCTCTGTCATTCCTATAATTCCGAAATCTTGCATCCTAGCCTTTATACAGTCATTAGGGCAACCTGTTAAAGCTACCTTCACATGATAATCGTTAGGGAAGATTTCTTATTCAATCTTTTTCGCAAACTCCGTAGTATTATAATTTGCGAAAGGACAGACATTTGCTCCAACGCAGGCTGCAATCTGCCCACCAGGCACCCTAATTCTTATAGCGGTTTTACCTCTTATTTTAGCTATTCTATAGGCATTCTTTTTAAGCAATTTAGTATTAATATCCATTAACCTCTCCCCCCCAGAATACAATATAACTTCTGTGAGTTTAAAGTCCTGCTGCATGATATTTAATAAGTCTACTTTTGAAATGCTTATAATTTCACTATCTTCAAAACCTTCGCAATTAATAGACGCCGTATAATTATCGAAAACCACCTCATTAATCATCTCTCCTTTGTTTAGGATATAGATAACTCTCTTTTGACCTTTTTCCGATAACCTGTACATGGTTACCTTTCCATCTAGTACAATATATATATTATCCATAGTTTGTCTTTCAGAAAATAATATTTGTGATTTTTTTAATTTTTTTGTTATAACACACTCTCTCATTAAATCTAAAGTTTTATCCTCAATACATTCAAATAAAGTAAGGTCTTTTAATTGCCTAAGCGTTATTTGTGGCATCTTAACTTATCCTCTTGATTTCATATTAAAATCTCATTATTTTATAAATATTAATTATTATGTTAAGTATTAATATCCTTATTATATATCAATGGATTCTAAAGTTAAATACAAAAAAAGAAAGTATATATCACTTAACAAACTTAACCATTGCTTTAGCAAGATATACTTTGATACTTTCGTTATTTTATTTTTCTTTTGCAATAAACCAATATGCTGCCCCGTACAACCTTACACCATTGTATATTGTAGTTACATTAGTATTTTAAAGTATTTCATATAATAATAAAATTTAATAGAGAATAAAAACAATAACAAAAAGAGCAGTCCCTCTGAATGAGGAGCAGCTCCCAAATATGTTAGGCTAATGACGTAATCTCGATATTAACATGTAGCTATGTCCTTTAATGTTTCATCAAAGTCACTAGTGTACTCATCAATATACTCGCCTAATATATCAATCATGTGAAGTGGTGACACTGTGTTATCATAACATATTTTTAATAGATTTTTAACTTTATATCTTTGTGGACTTATATTTTCTACACAATCTCTTTGTATATGTATAACCGTACTCTCAACCATGTCTTGTGTTTCTATTTCAATACCATAAGCTTGCACCTTAGTAAGTTCACCATACATTAAAACAGAAATCTGACTTTTAACTAGTCTATAAATATAATTATGATTTACACCACCATCTGTTACTTTCCTAACTAAATTTTCTAAAATTATCATAATGATTCCCCCCTATACTGTGTTATGAGAATACATTAACATTATTATTCAAAAAAATTTGTCATTTTATGATGTCCAGCTCAAAAGTATTAACTTCTTAAACTGACAATATCAACCTTATACCCCCATAATGCCACGATTAACTAAATATAGTAAGTCACTTAACATAGATATGTTAAATAATATTGTCGAATTTATAATAATATTATCTAAAAGTTTTTTAAAAATTTCTGTATATTTTTTTACTAAATTGGATTTATTATCTATAGGTATGTTTTAATTGTAAAATTATGGTTTCTATTGTATATAATCATCGATATATTTTTATATTGCGCTCACTATCTTCTATATTCTTTAATTTCATTCTATCATTTGCATGTTTTTTACTATATTACTTCATCTTTCTATATCTATTAGTACTAATATATTTACATAGATATTCCAATATTAACAATATTAGTTCAACATACTCTGGTAATATATATTCAAAGTCTATTATTTTCTTTATAGTTTCAACATCTTCTTTATCTTCTGCTATTAGAATATAACCACCTAATTCTCTTTCCATTCTCTGCTTTCCGTAGTTGTCATCCAAAATAGTTGCTATTTCTAATGCTTTTGCAATTACCTCTGATGGTAGATCTTTTAGAGTTTCTACTTCTATTTTGTGAGCTATTTTAATCATCTCTTATACCCCCTAAAGTAGATATTTTCTACTTCAATAGAAATAAATTTCCTAATAATTAAGTTGTTGCTTAATGTTTCCATACTTATTCCTCCCTTGAATTTTAATATTTATTTTGTAATCTACTACCATAAAAAAGCCTAAGACAGATTTTACTCTATCTTAGACTTCTTATAGGTTTCATTTCATTATTTAGATTATGCAGAGAAACCTGTGACTTATTTTCTATTTGTACTTCTACTGCAATAACTACTATTGATACCTTCAACAACTCAAGTACATATAATCGCGACTTAAAATCCGTAGATAGTAGCCATAGAGTTATTACAAAAATAATATAATCATTCCAAGCTTGCTACTCCAACTGTTCTATATGAATCATTCAAAAAATAACGAAAACCACTAAACTGAAAATTATGATATCAATTTAGCGGTTAACACAATCATTGGTTTAAGCCCTTATCAACTAGTGCTATTTCAGTTAACTTAATTATTATGCTTTTATATGTGCTGTATTACTCCAATAATTAGAGTATAATCTTGTATACCAATTAGAATTAAATGCTCTAACTTTATAGTAGTAAGTTCTTCCTTTTGTTAAACCACCATTATAAAACACGTTAGTATTAGTATTTTAAAAAACTCTCTTCACTCCTACAAGTCTTTTTATATAGTAGTTATTTGATAAAGAAGTTATAGTAACTAAACCTTCACCACTACTAGAGTGTATAAATTGATTATTACCAATATAAATTCCAACATGCGAAATAGTTTTAGAATTTATATTCGAACCAAAAAATACCAAATCTCCTGTTCTCATGTATTTTGTAGTAGGTACAACAGAAGTAGGAATTGCATCATATTGAGGTTGTGCATCTCGTGGTAAATCAACTCCATTAACACGACAGCAAATATAAGTTAGACCAGAGCAATCTATACCCCCTGCACCTACTCCTCCCCAAAGATATGGAACTCCTAGAAATTTTTTTGCTGTGTCTACAAACTCACTACCTGGTTTCCAGGGTTCACCAAAGGGCAGAGTCACAATGAACTCACAAATTGTTACAGTTGTCACAACCAAAAATCCAAATAAGAAATCTATTAATACCTTTTTCATATAATAATCATCTCCATCCATCACTATTTATTCCATATGGGAATTTAACCACTACCATAATATTTTCATTTATTTCGTCTCATATGCCATAAAACTCAATAACCTTTGCCTAGGTATTCTAATAGTACTAGGAATTCTATTTATTTTACTGATAGATTTATATATAATCAACAGGACAATACCTATATGTGCCCTGAAGGACAGATTTTAGTGTGCATAACTAAGAAAAAGGATATAGAACAAAGAAAATATACTAATCAAAAGGCTTGTAGTAACTGTATCTGCAAGGATAAATGTACAATAGCTAAAGTTGGAAGAATACTAACAAGAAAAAAAGATGAAGACATTGTTGATATAGTTAATAAGAGGACCAAAGAAAACAAGGCTAAATATAGTCAAAGGCAAGAAATTATTGAGCATGTATTTGGTACATTAAAAAGAGGTATGAATTTCGACTATCTACTTTTAAGAGGATTCAAAAAGGTAATTGGTCAAGTCAGTTTAGCCTTCTTTAGCTACAATTTGAAAAGAACCATAAATATCCTAGGAGTTGAAAATTTCGTGGGATATTTAGTAAACCCCAATATTGTGAAAGTAGCATAATATGGGTGCTTTTTTGCTTTAAATTAAGAAAAATAATTTAAATAAAATCTGAAATTTATATCCTAGCTGTGAAGTATATTAGAAAACTTATTCTCGCACAGCCTGCCGTGGATTTTTATGAGCGGAGCGAATTTACTACCTTTCGTTTAGTATTTACTATTTTGTAGTCAAACGGGCGCCACAAACCCTACTTTCAACAAAAACGCACTTAAAAAGGGCTCTAGTACAATCTACTAGAGCCCTTGATTCTGGCGGAGAAAGGGGGATTTGAACCCCCGGAAGGTCATAACCCGTTCGCCTGTTTTCGAGTTAGGCTATGTACTTCCCATATAATGATAGCTAGTACCATTGAATACAATATAGTCTTGTATACTCAATGGTTTTAGCTACTCTTCTTTATATCTAATATCATTGAGTATATTAAATAAAATATCAGAAGCCTTAGAAACTTCAGTACATCATTTGATATGTTTATAATAATATTTCTGTTTCGGTATGTAATACTGTTAGATACGAATGATTTAAAATTGTAAATATGCCCTGTACATATGCCCTATAGTGTTTTAAGAAGGAGAATTTTTATCTTTTACATACAAGAAAGGACTATTAATCTAGCCCTTTCTTGTATGTAATTTGAATTATGATAGCGTAGATTTATCCTAACTTGCTATTTAGTCTATAAATGAAATAATTTGCATCTCCTACCTATTACTTTTACGTACCCAAAACAAAATCTATTATTACTTTTACGTATGAAAAATAGTGCATAAAAGGAGTATATATTCTCAATTATACACCATTTATGCATTGAAATAGAGTCTTATTGCATATAGTAAAAGTATGAATGAGGGTATAGGTTTGATAGAAGGGAATAACAAATGTCGTGAAATTAATTTT
>DHIM01000232.1:0-241 GCA_002403785.1 Clostridium sp. UBA4746 | reverse complement strand
ATGTCGTGAAATTAATTTTTCACAACATTATCATTTTATCATGTATAACAAGTGTTCATTATGAATTTAATATTAAAAATTTGTTTGTATAATATTGCATATAAGAATATACTAGAAATAATAGTAATAAATTCATATGTAAAACATATAGGAGGTACTTATTATATGGTGATGGATATCGGATTGATGATTGCTTAATTCACGGGCCAGTAGCTACCGTATGGACCAAAGCAACTAAGAT
>DHIM01000230.1:17255-23044 GCA_002403785.1 Clostridium sp. UBA4746 | reverse complement strand
GCAAATTAAAAACAATTTAAAAGGACTAATAGAATATTATATTAAGAGTAATGAAACAATTGATAATAATAATATCAAACTTATTATTAATTATATAATTCATTGGATAAATATTTATTCCAAAGAATTATTCGAACCTTTTGATTATATGAAGATTAATCCTAAAATAATTTTTTATGGAGAAATTTCAAGAGCAGAAGTTTTTTATTTAATATTATTATCAACCTTGGGTTGTGATATTTTATATTTCAATCCCAAAAATGCTGGCTGTTTTTATGAAATTGATAAATTTAATGCTTTTTCTAAGGAAATTGTTTATAATTGTAACAATGAGATAAAGTCTTTTCCTACTAATATAGAGGATAGAATCAAGACTACTGCATATAGTGCTAAGGAAGAGCTTAATAAGACATTATTTACAAATGATTCAGGATTTTATAGACCTTGGCAATTCGCAGATTATAATGTGGAGGCAGTAACCCTTAATACAACCTATGAAGAAATATATATATGGATAAAGCAAAAAGCATATATAAGGGAAGGATTTAAGGTTAAAGATTCAACTGTAGTTATACCAAACATGTTCTCTAAAATTTGTGGTACACATGATGACATAGATTTTTATTTTAAAGAAATTAATGACGTAGTGACTCAAAAATTTACTAAATTTTACAATGAACTACCTATAATGAATGTTGTACATTTGGAATATGGAAAATTTGATCATATATATCCAAGTAATGTTTTCGCACAATTCAATGGTGAGGAAATGATTAACTCATCTTGGTGGAAATACAAAGAGCTCAGGTCTGGACTTCAAAAAACAATGGCAGAGAAAATTAAAGACTTATGCCTTAATCCTATAATAATAAATGTTGAACATGAAGATTTAAGGGATTTACAAGTTGATATATTCTCAGTGCTAATAAATTTAGATACAACTTTGCTTGAATTACTGCAATCATATGATTACCCGGAAGAAGTTCCTAAAATTGTAGTTTATAATAATGAAGAAAATGGTAACTTATCTTTTGAGGATTGTATAATGCTTGCCTTTATGAATTCTATGGGAATAGATATAATTATCTATAATCCTTCAGGATATAACGATATAGAAAATTTTATAGATCCAGAGCAATATGACATTCATAGATTAGAAGATGTCAGTTTTAAATTGCATTTTAAAAAATATGTGGCGAAGAAAAAAGGTTTTTTTGAAAGCTTATTTGGAAATTAACAGGTAAGATACTTTTTTATGATATTGCAAGAGTATCAAAATAAATCACAAAAATAGTTAAGAGGAGTGAGGAACATGGAAAAAAATAATCAAGTACTAAAAATTGAAGACGAAAATATTGAAGATAAAAATATAGAGCAAAGGGCCTTAAGTATAAATGAGCAGCTTAAATCTTCACCACAAGTAGTTCAAATTGCAGCTAACATAAATATTAAAGATGCTAATGCAGTATTAGAATTTGGCAATGAACCAGCGGCACAAATATCTAAATTCGCAGATCAAATATTAAATTCTATTAAAACAAATAGCATTGAAAATTCGGGTGTTATGATTAAAGAACTTACAAGTATAATGAAAAAATTTGATAAGCAAGATTTTGAAGAAGAGAAAACTGGTTTCTTTGCAAAATTGTTTAATAAGCCAAGCCAAGCAATTGACAAAATGCTTGGAAAATATAAAACAATTGGAGGAGAAATTGATAAAATATATACTCAGCTTAGTGTTTATAAAGCAGAAATAAATAAATCTAATTTACTGCTTGAAAATCTGTATAATCAAAATTTTGAGTATTATGGAGAATTAGAAAAATACATTGCTGCAGGCAATATGGTTGCTCAAAAATATGAGAGTCAAGATATTCCTAAACTTGAGACACTCGCAGCGAATGGAGAACAAATAAATATTATAAATTATGAGAATGCCAAAGAAACTGTTGAAATGCTAAAACAGAGAATTTATGATTTGGAAATGGCTAAGATGGTATCACTACAAACTGCCCCTCAAATTAAGATGATACAAAGGGGAAATTACAAGTTGATATCTAAAGTGCATTCTGCTTTTATAATAACTATACCCGTATTTAAGAACGGAATAATTCAAGCTATTGCTTTAAAAAAGCAAAAGTTAGTATCAGATTCTCTATCAGAACTAGATAGGACAACGAATGAATTATTAATGAAAAACGCTGAAAATATAAGAAGTCAAAGTGTGGACATAGCAAAACTGGCTGGAGGAACAAGCGTAAAAATTGAAACTCTTGAGAAAACTTGGAATACTATTATGCAAGGCATAGAAGAAACAAAGAATATTGAAGATGAGAATAAGAGATTAAGAGAAGCTGGAACAATTAAATTACATGAGATGACAGAAAAATTAAAGCAGAAATCAATAAGATAATAATTTTATGAAATATAAGAAAGTAGAATAAACAAAATGAAAGATTTAAAGGTGATTATATGGATATGTTTGAATTACAAGCACAAAAGAACTTACTAAAAGATGCACCACTTGCCGAGAGATTAAAACCTAGTAAATTAGAAGAATATATAGGTCAAGAGCATATTTTAGGCAAGGGTAAACTTTTATGGAGAGCTATAAAAGCTGATAAGATAACGTCCTTACTTCTTTATGGTCCACCAGGTACAGGTAAAACTAGCTTGGCTAAAGTTATTGCCAATTCAACAAAATCTAACTTTGTTAGGCTAAATGCTGTAACAGATGGGCTTAAGGAATTACGAGAAGTGGTAGCTCAGGCTAAGAATAATTTAGGAATGTACAATACTAAAACCATATTATTTATAGATGAAATTCATAGATTTAACAAAGCTCAACAGGATGCATTATTACCTTTTGTAGAAAAAGGTACAATAACTTTAATTGGGGCAACTACAGAAAATCCTTATTTTGAAGTTAATAATGCATTAATATCTAGGTCTATGTTATTTAAATTGGAACCTCTAAAGGAAAAACATATAGTAAATATTATTTCAAGGGCACTTAAAGATAAAGAGGTGGGTTTTGGAAATACTAATATTTTGATGGATGATGCGGCTATAAATTACCTGGCTAGTATGGCAAATGGAGATGCAAGGCGTGCGCTTAATGCCTTGGAATTATCAGTACTTACTACGGATAGAGATAAGGATGGTAAAATAAATATAACACTTGAGGTTGCCCAGGAATGCCTACAAAAGAAACATATACAATATGATAAAAATAGAGATGAACATTATGATGTAATTTCAGCTTTTATTAAAAGTATGAGGGGTTCTGACCCTGACGCCACAGTGCATTACCTTGCTAGAATGATATATGCTGGGGAAGACCCTAATTTTATTGCTAGGAGAATTGTAATAGCTGCATCTGAGGATGTGGGGAATGCAGATCCCCTTGCATTAATTGTAGCAAACAACGCAGCGCAAGCGGTGCATTTTGTAGGAATGCCAGAAGCAAGAATTATATTAGCGTCGGCCGCAATTTATATAGCCTCGGCTCCTAAAAGTAATGCTTCTTATATGGCTATTAATAAAGCACTTAAAGATATAGAAGAAAAAAATATAGGAAGTATACCGGAATATTTAAGGGACCAAAACTATAGTGGTGCAAAAAAACTAGGCAATGGGGTAGGATATTTGTACCCACATTCATATGAAGGGAATTATGTAAGACAGCAATATTTGCCCGATGAACTAGTTGGAACAAGTTATTATCAAGTATCAGACAATGGATATGAGAAAAAAATTAAAGAAAGACTTAATAAGTTAAAAAAGTAGAGAAAAATAATGCATGTATCTAGTTTTTTTAAAGGTTGCTTAAAGATAAAGTAGGTAATATAAACTGAGTTTATACTACCTACTTTATCTTTATTATTTCATATTCACAAATTTTTCTATATCTTGCATAATAAGATTTAGAGAACTTCTCCAAAAATCAATAGAATGAATGTCTACATCCATCATTTTTGCCACTTCAACTAAATTGTTTTTTCCTGTAGCTGAAAGCAAGTTATCATAATCACTTACAAATGAGTCTCCAATTTTTAGATATTTCGCATACAATCCTTTAGAAAACAATAAACCAAAGGCATAAGGGAAATTGTAAAAATTACTGGAAGCGTCATAATAGTGAGGTTTACAGATCCACATACATGAATGCAGAAATTTATAATCAAGACCTTTTCCATAGGCTTTTTTCTGAGCGTCTATCATAAGTTCTTTTAATTCGAACGCAGAGAGCGAACTATCCTCGCGGTGTTTAAATAGCTTTGTTTCAAATAAATAACGGCTTAAAATATCTACAATAACTTGAGCGTTGCTAGATATATTATTTTCTAATATAACCAATGATTCTTCTTTAGTTGCATTAGCTATTGCTGCATTACTTATTATTGTTTCACAAAAGATTGACGCAGTTTCTGCAATAGGCATAGGATAATCACTATTTAATGCAGATTCTTTTGATAAACATAAACCATGATATCCATGACCTAGTTCATGAGCAAGGGTTGAAACATCGTTAAAACTACCTGTGAAGTTAGATAGGATTCTGCTTTCTTTAATGCAATGCAGATTTGCACAAAATGCGCCACCTAATTTTCCGACCCGTGGCTCAGCGTCAATCCAGTTATGAGAAAAAGCATTATCAGCATATTTTGCAAGCTTATCACTAAAGGTAGCAAAATTTTTAACTATAAATGATTTTGCCTCGTCGAAGGAAAAGTTCATATCTACGTCTCCAATTGGTGCAAATAATTCATAAAAAGGAAGTCCTTCAGAATAACCTAGGAGTTCAGCTTTTTTTCTGTAATATTTTTCGAAAGTAGGAAGGCTTTCCATCATAGCAAGGAGCATAACATCTAAAGTTTCTTTATCCATTCTTGAATTTTCAAGAGCATTATGGAGCGGAGATTCATATCCACGAGCTTTACTTAGCGTAATAACTTCTCCCTTAATACCATTAAGTGCAGCTGCTGAGGATTCAGCAATAATATCATAAGATTTAAGTTCTGCTTCATAAGCACTTTTGCGGATATTACTATCTTTATCATAGGCCATACCTCTAACCATCGATAGTGGAAGTTTTTTAACACAACCATTTATAGTAATATCAACTAATAGAGTTGATGTAAGTATGTTTTGAAGTTTAGACCAGGCATTAGAACCACTATTTTTCATTTTAGCCATAAGCTCTTCCTCATTGTCGCTAAGTAAGAATTTTGAATTTCTAGCTAAGTCAATTAAATAATAACTATGCGAATTTAGAAGGGGAGAACTTTCAATTAGAACTTCTAAATTTTCTATTGAGTTTAGCCATTTTGAAAAAATAGTAGAGGGTTTAGCAAGCACGGATAGTTGTGATGCCATTTTTTCAGATATTTTGTTAGCTATAATATTTTTTGTATCTACACTTATGCATAACTCTGCATAATTATATAGTCTATTTACAAGATCACTAAATTCATTCTCAAACTTAATATAGTCTTCGATTTTTTCTTTAGGGTTAGTAGAAGTATTACAATTTTTCATTGTCCACTCAGTTATATGTTTTATAGAATTTTCAAAAGAGATCATATCTTCTTTAAATTCTTCGCTTTCAAAGGATGTGTAAAGCTCAGTTAAACTCCATTTCATATTCATACTAATTCCTCCACTTACAAAATTTTATATATTAAACATATTATATCATAAATAATAAGATAAAATACATTATAATAACATTGCTGATATCTTATAGTGGTAAAAACTAGAACGTAAAAAAAGCACCTATAGCTCAA
>DHIM01000230.1:9197-17032 GCA_002403785.1 Clostridium sp. UBA4746 | reverse complement strand
AGCACCTATAGCTCAAACACTTTCTTCAAAGTGTCTAGTCTATAAGTGTCTTTTCAGGTACTTATTTTTTAGATGTAAATATGTTTTTTATAATAGTTAAAATATCTACTATGTAAACTAGATACCTTTGAAAAGATTCTGTTGACTCAAGTGCATGGGCGGTTGTCTTAACTACTACCTCAGTAACATCTTTTACGTTGTCAGTTATATCAAACCAATTTTTAAATGTTTTTGGTAATACAAATAATATCTCATCAATGTTTTCTTCATTCTTCTTAAGAATTAAATTCACACTTGATATGGTTTTAATAAGTTTTAACAATCCGATTATAAGTATAATCAAAAGTGCTAAACCAAGAAAAATTAGTAAGCCTTGTCCTAATTTAAAAATATCAACATACATTAACAGCACCACTATTCTTAATTTATTTGGTTATCTTTTATTCTTTTAGTCAACTATATCAGATTTGTCTGCGTTTTGAGGTATTGAATTTTCATTAGTTGCAATATCCTTTGTTTCAAAAACTTCTTTTGAAGGTTTTTTTTCATTTAAGTATTCAGAAATTTTTTCTTTAGCGTCTGTTACGCTATCTTTAACATTAGTTACTTTATTATCGATGGTTTGCTTGAGTTCTGTAGTTTTCTCTTTAATATTGTTTGTAATATCTTTTGATGAACTAGCAATATCTTTCCTAGTTTCCTTACCAGATTTCGGTGAAAAAAGTAGACCTCCGAGTAGACCACTAAGACTTCCAGCTGCAGTACCAAAAATTACTTTTTTCACAGTTTTAATTTTTGACTTTCTTTGTATTTCTTTTTTCCTTTTTTTGAACCAACTTGAAAATATCATAATTTTTTCCTCCTTTAAAGTTAGAAACCATATATCTATTATAATCAATATGGAGGTTCTTGTCAATACATAAAGAATTATGTAAAAACCAATACTAACAAGTAAATATTATTATAAAGATAAGACGGCTTAATTAACAATGTTATAGTGAAATACCACATGTGATAAGCCAAAAAATTTAAAAATAAATTATAAAACTTATATGCGCGTAACAATTGTTACCGACTTTTAATCTGTGCAAAAGTATAATGAAGGTAATTCATCGCGAAGATCAATTAATTTGTGTTGATGTTAATTATTAAAAAATAAATTTTTAAGATATGGAAGATAAGTATATGGTATATGAAATTATTATCTATCCAAAAAAATCATAGGGGGAATTAACAATGAGTATGTTTTGTTATCAATGCCAAGAAGCTTCAAAGGGTACAGGATGCACAATAAGAGGAGTTTGTGGTAAAACAGACGATGTAGCTAATATGCAGGATTTATTAATCTATGTTTTAAAAGGAATATCAATTTACAGCACAAGAGCTAGGGAACTTAAGGTAGAAAATGAGGAAGTAAATAAATTTGTAGTAAATGGATTATTTATGACTATAACAAATTCAAATTTTGATAAAGCAAGATTCATAGAAGCTGTAACAAAGGCATTAGAATTACGTGGAGTAATAAAGAGTCAACTAATAAATGCTGGTGGAGTAATAGATGGCAAAATACCTGAATGTGCAACATGGACAGGTACTACTGAGGAATTTGAAAGTAAATCTATAAGTGTTGGAGTTCTTAAAACAGAGAATGAAGATGTAAGATCTCTAAGAGAACTAGTTACTTATGGTATTAAAGGAATGGCAGCTTATGCAGATCATGCGTTTAACTTAGGATATGAAAATCATGACCTTTACTCATTTATGCAAAAGGGACTCGCACAAATAACAGATGACAGTTTATCTGTTGATCAATTAGTAGCATTGGTACTTGAGTGTGGAAAATATGGAGTAGATGCTATGGCATTATTGGATGGAGCCAATACTACAACTTACGGAAATCCAGAAATCACAAAAGTTAATATAGGAACTCGAAATAACCCAGGAATATTAATTAGTGGACATGATTTAAAAGATATGGAAGAATTATTAAAACAAACAGAAGGCACAGGAGTTGATGTATACACTCATAGTGAGATGTTACCAGCAAACTATTATCCAGCTTTTAAGAAATATACTCACCTTGTAGGTAATTATGGAAATGCTTGGTGGAAGCAAAATTCAGAATTTGAAAGTTTTAATGGACCAATTCTAATGACAACAAACTGTATTACTCCTCCAAAAGATTCTTATAAAGAGAGAGTTTATACTACTGGAGCAGCTGGATTTGAAGGACTTAAGCATATTGAGGATAGATTTGATGAAGCTGCAAAAGATTTCACGGCTTTAATTGAGCATGCTAAAAAATGTAGTGCACCAACTGAAATTGAAAGAGGAGAAATAGTTGGAGGGTTTGCTCATAATCAAGTAATGGCACTCGCTGATAAAGTTGTAGAAGCTGTTAAAACAGGAGCAATTAAAAGATTCTTTGTAATGGCTGGTTGTGATGGAAGAATGAAAGACCGTGAATATTATACTGATTTTGCAAAAGAATTACCTGGTGATACAGTTATTTTAACTGCAGGTTGTGCAAAATATAGATACAATAAATTAGAGCTAGGTGATATTGGTGGAATTCCTAGAGTTTTAGATGCAGGGCAATGTAATGATTCATATTCATTAGTTGTAATTGCAATGAAGCTACAAGAAGTATTTGGATTATCTGATATTAACGAATTACCGATAACATACAATATTGCATGGTATGAACAAAAAGCTGTAATAGTGTTATTAGCATTACTTCACTTAGGTGTTAAAAACATTCACTTAGGACCAACATTACCTGCATTTTTATCTCCAAATGTTGTTAATGTATTAGTAGAGAACTTTGGGATAGCTGTGATAGGAAGCGTAGAAGATGATATAAAAATGTTTATGGCTTAAAATTCAAATAAAGGGGGCTGACTAATATAGAAATTACTATCTATATTTGATCAGTCCCATTTTTTAGTGCTCTACTTATTACATTATATAGGTAAGTTTTATTGTAATAACACTTTTATGTTGATGCTATACTAACAAACATGTCTTTCATAAATTCGGCTGTTGCATTGCTAAATATACAGCAGAATTTTACATATTCCGTTATAGATAATCCTAGCAACTCTGCTTTATCTTTGATAACCGATTTTTCTAACTCACTAACTCTTATCTGAAGTACCTCTTTTTTTATGGATTTCATAGAATCACCCCTGTAATTATAATTTTTACTAGTTATTAAGTATATTATATATGTAAATAACTGTAATTACAATCTTATTAAATATTATTTTCTATTGATTTGTACAAAATTTGTAAACAACAATAGTTAGATCGTAGATTGCTAGTATTGATATAAAGAGACATTAATATTGTATAAAAATGTTGACAAATAAAAACTCATAAAGTATACTAAACTACAATACAAAGAATAAAATTGAATATTGTGAAAACTAAGATAGGGAAAGTAGACATTCTTCATATTTATAAGAGAGTGGGGGAAGCTGTAAACCCATAAATAGTTAATGTTGAAACTCACCCTTGAGTTGTAAGCTGAAATTATATGTTATATACATATAACATATAAGGTAAGCCGTGCCGTTGTATATGAATTATACATCGTTATAAAATGGAGATATAAAAATGGGTGGTACCGCGATAGACTTTTCGCCCCAATGGGAAGAGGTCTTTTTTTTTATACTCAAAAATTAAAAAGAGGTAACACAGGATTCACTACTCAGTAAAAATAAAATTGAAGGGGGCATAAAAATGAAAGCTGCTGATGCAATAATTCAATGTCTAGAAAAAGAAAATGTAAAGATAGTGTTTGGTTATCCAGGTGTTCCAGTTGCACCTTTGTTTGAAGCATTAAGGAAGTCTGATATAGAACATATATTGGTAAGACATGAACAAGCCGCAGGACATAGCGCTAGTGGATACGCTAGAGCAACAAGAACTATAGGAGTATGCATTGCAACTTCTGGACCTGGAGCTATTAATCTTATAACCGGAATAGCTACTGCCTATGCGGACTCTATTCCTATTATAGCAATTACTGGGCAAGTTCGAACAGATTTAATTGGAAAAGACGTTTTTCAAGAAGCAGATATCATTGGAGCAACAGATTCTTTTACAAAGCATAGTTATCTTGTTAAAGACGCTAAGGACATACCTCGAATTATGAAAGAGGCATTTTATATAGCAAAAACCGGAAGACCGGGTCCAGTACTTGTGGATATTCCTTTAGACATCCAAAATGCGGAAATAGAATTTGAGTATCCTAAAGAAGTAAATATAAGAGGATATAAGCCTACTGTTAATGGTCATAAGGGTCAAATAAAAAAAGCAATAGAAAGAATTAAAAATAGTCAAAAACCTCTCATTTGTGTAGGTGGGGGCGTTATGTCTGCAAATGCTGAAAAGGAGCTAGTTGAATTTATAGAAAAATCTAAGATACCAATGGTACATACACTAATGGGTAAGGATGGAATTCCCTCAAAATATCTCTATAATGTTGGATTGATTGGGTCTCATGGTCTTATATATGCAAATAAAGCAGTAGCTGAGGCTGATGTTCTAATTCTTGTGGGTACGAGAGTTGCAGATAGAGCAACTGGTGGTTCTAAAAGTTTTGGAAAAGTGGCAGATATTATTCATATTGATGTTGATCCAGCAGAAATAGGTAAAAATCTCAGTGCTCTTATTCCTGTAGTTGGAAATTGCAAAAAAATATTAAAAGACCTTACTGACAAGATAACAGAAATAGATACAAAAGTGTGGTTAAATGAAATTAGAACCTGGAAAAAAGAATATGTGAAAAATAGGGAAACATTAGAGAAAGTAAATCCACAATATGCTTTAGAACTACTTTCAGATATGGTAGAAGAGGATGCGATCGTTACGGCAGATGTAGGACAAAATCAAATCTGGACTTGTCATTATCTTGATATGTTGGGAGATAGAAGATTTTTAACAAGTGGAGGCCTCGGAACAATGGGATATTCAATTCCTGCGTCGGTTGGGTGTAAGTTGGCTTTTCCCAATAGACGTGTTGTTGCAGTAATGGGTGATGGAAGTTTTCAGATGAGTATGTCTGAGTTGGGAACGATTGCACAAAATCATTTGAATATTATATTTTTATTATTTAACAATTCAAATCTTGGTATGGTTCGTGAGTATCAAAATAGTGTCTATAAAAATACTTATAGTGTGAGTTTATATGAAAATCCTGATTTTGTGAAATTAGTAGAAGCTTATGGACTTTGTGGAAAAAGAGTTAACTCTAATTCAGAGTTAAAAGGAGCTCTTGAAGAAGCGATGGCATGTAATAAAACTTTCTTGATAGAATGTATTGTAAGCGCGGAAGAGAGTACTTTATAGAAGGGAGTGGAAAATTATGAATAAATACATTTTATCTATATTAGTTGAAAACCATTCAGGGGTTTTAAGTAAAATGGCCGGCTTATTTACCCGTAGAGGTTATAATATTGATAGTTTAACAGTTAGTGTTACAGAAGAACCCAGTATCTCACGTATGACAATTGTTGTTTGTGGTGATGAGCAAATTACTGAACAAATTGTAAAACAATTAAATAAATTGGTAGATGTAATAAAAATATTGGAACTACGTCCTGAAAAATCAGTTTCTAGAGAACTGGCACTCATAAAAGTAACTGCAGAGCAAAATACAAGGTCTCTTATTATAGAAGTGGTAAATGCATTTAGATGTAATATTGTAGAAATGAATCCAAAGAGTATGATTATTGAAATAACTGGAGATGAAGAGAAGGTATCTGCATTCATTGAACTTATGAAACCATATGGAATTAAGGAAATTGTTCGTACAGGCCTTGCAGTTCTGCAAAGGCGCTCAGAAATGTATTAGATAAAATTTAGATTGGGCTAATTTTTGTATAGAATCCACAGGTATGAGCAACAATTATATTGAAACAAACTGAATGTAACGCAATTTGAACTGCACCCTGTCTACTTGTCAGGGTGCAGTTCTGATGTTACATTCAAACAATTATAGTAACTAAGCTAAAATATCTACTTTGACTTTACATTGTCATTCATATCTTTAGTCTTCTTCATATAAATTCAAAAATTTATCCGATACAAATCCAGTTATATTATTTTTATCATAACTTATAACTTATAACTTATAACTTGATCCAAAACATCCAAATAGGGATCCATTACGGTACCCATGAAATGAGGTTAATTTCATGGGTACCGTAAATTGTATTGGAGTATAGATGAGACAATAGAAAAGACTGTGGAATGGTATAAGTAATATAAAAATGAAAAGGTAATTGATATATGTGAAGCTCAAATTAATGATTACTGCAGATAATTAAGAATAATATATAAACAAAAAAATAAGCAAGCATTTGCTGGAAGGTAAGATAATTATTTTTAGGGGGAGGATTATACTTTTAATTTTATCCATATTAATTGAAAAAAGACTAAATATTATAAAAACTTGAAACTTTAGGTAGTACATAGTAATATTAAGTCATATAAGCTCACAATAAACGAGACTTAGGTATATGCATTTGCTTTTAATATATATAATTAAAAGGATTTCTATATATTAACTTCTTAAGCCTGATAATTAGTGAGTAGGGGGAAATAAAGATGAATGTGCTAATAGCAGAGGATGATGAAATACAAAGGAAAAGCTTAAGAAAGACCATACAGCAAATAGATAAATGTATAAACATATATGAATGTGAAGATAGCGATGAAGCATTAGTAATTACAATTAATAACAATATAGATATATTTTATATAGATATATCCTTAAAGAATTCTTCAGGATTGGATTTTGCAATGGATCTACGACAAATACCTACATATGAATTTAGTTTTATTGTTTTCTTAACAACACATGTTGAATATATAACTCAATCGTTTAAAAAAGTGCATTGTTATGATTATATTGTAAAGCCTTATGATGCAGCGGAAGTAGTAGATATGACAAAACGTTTTATGTCACATAGTGATAATATAAAGGGTATGCCAAAAGATAAGATTTATGTGATATTTGAACTTATAAAAGGCATTAATTTAAAAGTATATGTTGATGATATAATTTTTATAGAAGTGAAGCTTCGAACATGTATGCTGCATACGGTAAATGGTGCTTATAAAATTAATAGTTTAGGACTGAGGAACATTCTTAAATTTATAAATTGTAAAAATATAATTCAGTGCCATAGATCTTTTGCTATAAACGTTAAGCATATAAGGGAGATTGTCAGTATTGATAATAGATTGAGTCAAATCTACTTTGAAGATTATGATAAAAGTGCTCTTTTAGGTTTTAAATTTAAAGATACAATAATGGATCAATTTAGATAATTATATCTTTAAAGCTGTTATGAGAAGGAGTGTATGAAATGATAGATATGTTACAACAAGGTTTGGCTAATTTTATTGAATTGGGTGTTTTTATGACATTATGGTCAAATTTTTGTTTGAAAGACGAAAATAATTGGTTGAAAAATTTATTCGTAATTCTAATAGGCTCAAGTGTAATGATTGTAACGAGCAATGCAAACATTTACTTAAATGTTATCATTAGCTACTTAAGTGTTATACTTTCAATTAAATTTATTTATAGAAGACCATTTATGAAGACAACATTAGAATTCATTATATTTTCTTGTATAAATATGGCTTTGCAAGCAATGCTTATTGCTTTTGCAACTTTTATTGGATTTGCATATTCAGGTAAATTCATATGGAGAATTACCCTTCTTATACTTGAATTATCAATTATTAGTATAATAATAAGGTGCAATTTTGTTAAAAACGTAAGAAAGTTTATTGATTTAGAGTCTAAAATATTATAT
>DHIM01000230.1:0-9082 GCA_002403785.1 Clostridium sp. UBA4746 | reverse complement strand
CTAAAATATTATATTATTTTATAATTAATTTGGGGTTATATGCTTTGTTTTCTAAATTAATATGGGAATATAATAAAAATTTAATATTAAACAATTTACTAGATGGTACTCGTGATGCTATTATTAAATATATTTTTATATTATTATATAGTTAAAATAAGTGAAGATAAAAAAGTCGCGGAATTACAAAATAGGTACAACCCTATTTTAGTTGATATAGTAGAGGAAATAAGACGGAAACAGCATGATTTTAAAAATCATTTAAATACTATTAATGCAATAGTTGAAGTAGCTAGTGAAAAAGAAGTTAAGCATGAATTAAAGAAGTTTATGCTATCATTGAAATGCTCAAGTAATATTATAGAGGATATTATATATATAGATAATATTATAATTAAAGCTATAATATATAATAAATTGTGTGAAGCGGATAGATTAAATGTAAAATTAGTGTTTCATGTGACGAATAATTCTTTAGAAACTAGTTTAAGTGATTATGAAATTTCTGGTATTCTTAATAATCTTTTAGATAATGCTTTTGATGCCGTTATAAACAGCAATGATGATACCGATAAGGTGGTTATTTTAAATATACGTGCAGAAGGAAGTGCTAATATTGTAGAGGTTAGAAATAGTGGAATAACAATAAATCCTAATAATATAAAAAACATATTTGAAAGAGGGTTTTCTACTAAAAAAGGGGAAAACAGAGGATATGGTCTTTATAATATAAAAAGAATAGTTGAAAAAACAGGAAGTAATGTTCAGCTATTATTTGAAGATAATTATACTATATTTAAAATATCATTTAAGTAAACTTCTATAATAGATAGAATATCAAACCAAAATATAACTACGAAGATGGAGATTAATTTATAATTCATCTTCTTTCTATGTTACCAAATAAGCGTTTAGTGCGTTTTGTATTGAATTAATTTGTAAAATCCATACAATATAAGTTAATAAGGTATTTAATATTTGTTTATGGAGGGGAATTTATGAAAAAGAAACATATTATTTTTATAGGCATTATAGTTGTAATAATACTATCTGGAATTGCTGCTTCCTTACTGAGAAATAGTAATAATTCGGGTTTTAATAAAAGTGATCCAATATCTTTATATACAATACCGGCTAAAGAGAAAGTATTTGTAAATGGTATCATTGTTCCTGAAAAAGTAGAAAATATATATCTAGATGAAACAAAAGGAAATATAAATAAGGTTTCCGTTATTAATGGACAGGTAGTAACAAAAGGAGATGCTCTTTTTACATACAAAAGCGATGAGATTTCGAATCAAATTGATGAGGCAAAACAACAAATTGTTATCAGTAATGATCAAAAAAAGAAATTAGTCCTTAAAAAGGGAGAGGCAAAAAAACTTTTAGCAAAGCAGCAGAAAGAAGCGAAACAGCAAGCTATATCTGTTGGTGCTAGTAGTGCTCCAATGAGTGCATCAAATGCTGCAACTACTGAGGCACAGATTAGTGGTTATGTGGATCAGATAGATGTTGTGCAAACTCAAATTGATACAATAGATGTTAAAGTGAAAAATTTGAAGGAGAAAGAATTTACTTATGTGAGCGCTCCTATAGATGGGAAAGTAATATTAAGTGATTCTAAAGATAAAACAAAGCCATATATTGTAATTGCGACTACTAAATTTTATGTAAAAGGAAGTATTAATGAAAAGGATCAGACAAAACTAAAGGAAAATCAACAAGTGGATATACTTATATTCGCTATAAACAAAATGGTAACTGGAAAGGTGAAAAGTGTAGGAGACAGTCCAACGGACCCTGATGTAGCGGTTGGGACGCAAGCTGCAACGAGTACTGCTTCTACTATATCTTATTACGATGCAAATATATCATTGGATTCACAAGAAAATATCGTAAACGGGTTTCATGTACAAGCTACAGTGAAACTTAAAGAAGAAGAGATGAAAATACCCAAAAGTTCAATACTCGAGGAAGCTGGCAAGCATTATGTGTTTAAGTCTGTAAATAAAAAGTTAATCAAACAAGAAATAACATATAAAAACAGTAAAACGCCTCAAGCTATTGTGATTAGTGGCTTAAATGAAAATGACAGTATAGCAGTAACTACTAAAGATATGAAAGAAGGTATCTCTGTTGAGTAAGCTTATTGATTTAATTAATATTAATAAGTATTATAAATTAAAGGACTCTAATTTACACGTATTGAAAGATATAAATTTAACTATAGAACAAGGGGATTTTCTTATGATAATGGGAAAGTCAGGAAGTGGAAAAACTACACTTTTAAATCTTCTTGGTTTCCTTGACCATTTTGATAAGGGAAATTATGTATTTAATGGCAAGGATGTTACTCATCTTAATGAGAATCAAAGATCAGAACTTAGAAATAGTTACATGGGATTTATATTTCAACAGTTTCACTTAATTGATTCATTGAGCATTGGTCAGAATGTTGAACTTCCATTGCTTTATAGAGAAAGCAGTGATATATCTAAAAAAGAAAAAGCTCATAGGGTAGAAAAATATTTAGATACAGTAGGATTGCTTCATAAAAAAAAGCAATCACCTTCGGAATTGTCTGGAGGACAGCAGCAGCGTATCGCAATAGCAAGAGCTCTCATTAATAATCCTTACGTGATTTTAGCTGATGAGCCAACTGGTGCTCTAGACAGTGAAACGGGGGAGGAAATTATGAATATACTCAAGAGGCTTAATGAAGAAAATAAAACAATAATAATGGTAACACATGATAATGATTTAACTAAATATGCTAGTAAAGTAATCCATTTAAAAGATGGAGTGATAACAAAGGTGGATTAGATATGTCTATAATAAATTTAATCAAAACTTCAATTTACAGCCTGAAATCACACAAATTAAGAGTTTTTCTCACAATGATAGGAATAATCATAGGTATAAGTTCTGTAATAGCCATTTTATCAGTTGGAAATGGATTAAAGGCAGAGGTAAACAAGTCTATGCAGGATACTAGTGCAAATAAAATAAATGTTAACTTCGAGCCGGAGAACGCTTCCGCAGATTTAAGCTTGATTGAACCATTCAGCAAATCCGATCCATATGATCTTAAGAAGGTATCTGGTGTAGAAAAAGCGGAGGCTTCGCAAGGAATTGCAGGACTAGGATTTACATCGGGTGAAAGTTCATATTTTGATAAAAAAGCAATGATTATTCTAGAAAATTATGATGATAAAGATTTAACAGTTAAGTATGGTCGTTCTTTTAAGGCAGGTGAGAATTCTAAAAAATTAATTGTACTAGATTATAAATCAGCAGGAACTCTTTTTGGATCTCAAGCAAAGGCTATTGGTTGTGGAATAACTGTAAATAGATCTATTTACGAGGTAATAGGAGTTTTAGGTGATGCGGGTACATTCTCTCTAACTGGGGGCTCAAGTTATATTTCAAAGAATTCTAAAGAAGAAATGAACTTAGATTCACCTATTTCAAGTTTAGATGTTTATATTAAGGCTGGCGAAGATAAAGATAAGGTTTTTGAAAACATAAAAAGTGAGCTTATGCAGGCTCATCCTAGTTTAAAAGGGCAGTATAAGCTTCAGGATCCTCAAGCAATTACTAAGGCCTTTGAAAAAATTATTGGGGGATTAACTGCTTTCATAGCACTGGTTTCTGGTATTTCTTTATTTGTTGGTGGAATTGGTGTAATGAATATAATGTATGTTTCTGTAACTGAGCGGAGACGCGAAATTGGTATTAGACGGGCAATTGGAGCAAAACCTAAAAGTATATTACTTCAATTCCTCCTAGAAGCAATCTTTGTCACCGGTATAGGTGGTTTACTAGGAATATTATGTGGATTCATATTCTGTAAAATAATTGGAATTTTCTTGCCATTTCCTCCGGTTATGAGCGCAGGCAGCATTGTAGGAGCAACTGCAACTTCTGTTCTTATCGGAATAATTTTTGGAATTATACCAGCTATTAATGCATCAAAAATGGATCCAATTAAGGCAATTTACAAATAATATTTATTGGAAAAATTTTGGCGAAAGCCATTATTATATTAATTTAAAAATATATTTATTGGAGGGTAAAATCATGGAAAATGTTCAAAAACCAAAAGTCGGAGCAGGTATATTAACAGTGTCAATTATTCAATTAGTTTTTAGTGGGTTTGCTTTAATAGGGTTTATAATGACTATATTCATGACAGATGTGGCTAAAGCACAGCTTAAAACAATGGGAGTTCCTGAAACACCAACTTCCACTTTAATTATTAGTTTGATATTAACAATAATATTAACTATAGGTGTTATTTTAATTTTAATGAAGAAGGAATTAGGCATATATGTCTATTTTATTGGTGTGGTAGCCCAAATAGTATATTCAATTGTAAGTAATGGATTTAATCCTGTAATACTTGTTAATTTGATAATACCTGTACTTATGGGAATATTTATTTGGAAGAAGAAAGAACTATTTAGTGTTGAAGCTAAAGTTTAACAACTAGGTATATGTCATCAATTAATTATTGTGAATTGCACTCATTGAATGGACATAGCTAAAAAAAAGCCATCTTTAATAGGGGGTGCAATTGGTTTTTATGGATTTTTATGCGTTAAGAATTTTAGAGTATGAAATTAAATGAATTTATAAAATATGAAAGTTTGAGTACTTGATATTTGACATATATATTAATATACTCTACAATTTAGTAAAAAAGAATAATATAATTATGTAACTGGCGGAAATGGTGTTTACCATAGGGAGCATAATTAAAGAAAGATATCGACCGTCTGGGTAAAAATAAATTTTATCCAGGCGGTTTTTTATATTTAATTATTTAGGAGGGTTTGTAATGAGAAATTCAGAAATTATACTTAAATACGGGTGTAATCCACATCAAGGTTCAGCAAAGATTTATATGAAAAATAAATCTTTACCATTTGAAATTCTAAATGGTAAACCAGGTTATATTAACTTTATGGATGCTTTTAATTCATGGCAATTAGTAAAAGAATTAAAACAAACAATAGGATTACCGGCAGCAGCATCTTTTAAACATATAAGTCCAGCAGGTGCTGCAGTAGGAATTCCATTAAGTGATGTATTGAAGAAAGCATATTTTGTTGAAGATATCGAACTATCTCCTATGGCGTCTGCTTATGCAAGAGCCAGGGGTGCAGATAGGATGTCTTCCTTTGGTGATTGGGCAGCTATAAGTGATATCGTAGATTTACCTACCGCAACGATTTTAAAAAAATCTGTTTCAGATGGAGTAATTGCCCCAGGGTATACGGAGGAAGCTTTGGCACTTTTGATGAAAAAGAAAAAAGGAAATTACTGCATTATTAAAATGGATGCCGATTATGAACCTGAAGAAATAGAAAAGAGAGATATATATGGTATTACCTTTGAACAGAAACGAAATGATATTCTACTAAAACAGGAGATGCTTAATAATATAGTAACTAATAATAAAAATATTACAGATGATGCAAGACGGGACTTACTTATTTCAATGATTACATTAAAATATACTCAGTCTAATTCTGTTTGTTTTGTTTTAGATGGTCAAGTAATTGGTGTTGGTGCGGGACAGCAATCCCGTATACACTGCACAAGATTGGCTGCTTCAAAAGCAGATATATGGTATTTAAGGCAGCATCCGAGTGTCCTTAATTTATCCTTCAAAGAAGGTATTTCAGGACCCAATAAAGATAATGTTATAGATCAATATCTTAGGAATGATACTACAACAGTTGAGATGAAAGAATGGAGTGAAGTGCTTAATGAGATGCCTAGAAGGTTAACAAAGGAAGCAAAAGTTGCATGGATATCCAATTTATCAGGGGTATCTTTAGGCTCAGATGGATTTTTCCCATTTAGAGACAATATTGATAGGGCAGTACAAAGTGGAGTGAAATATATTGTCCAACCTGGTGGTTCAGTAAGAGATGATATAGTAATAAAAGCATGTAATGAATATAATATAGCAATGGCTTGTTCAAATATAAGATTATTTCATCATTAATGAATTAAAGTGAACAAAAAATACCTATAGATCAAACACTATTTAAAGTGTTTGATCTATAGTGTCAGTTTATAATTGTCTTACCATTTTTATTAAGTTTACCTAAACAATCTACTACCTTTAATTAATACGTCTTAATTTTATGTCATATTTATTCTTATACTTTGCCATCCTAGGATCATTTTTAAAATAACTCTCATACATACCTTTAGCGACATTTGCTGCATCACTACCATAACCTCCATCAAAAATAACTATAGATATTGCAATTTCAGGATTGTTAGCCGGTGCATATCCAACAAACCACGCATAATCTCCTCTACCAACTTTATTCTGTATATCAGATGTATTAAACTGTGCTGTACCTGTTTTACCACCTGTAGGTATAGGAAAATTGCCAAGTGCTCCAGACGCAGTACCATCGGTTCTACCTCCTGCACCTGTAACGTTATTCATGCCCTGCATAACTAGATTTCTGGTTGTTTCACTCAAATCGGCTTTGTTTAAAACCTCAGGTTTTGTTTGAGATATTAACTTTCCATTAGAATCTTTTATGTTATCAACCAAATGGAGTTTATATCTTGTTCCACCATTTGCAATGGTCGCTATATAATTTGCCATTTGGAGAGGGGTGAAATTGTCCATTCCTTGGCCAATAGATGCAATATACATATTGTATGGTAAACTTAAAGAACCATGCCCTGTCTGCACTGCTTGGTATTGTACATCATTTACAATTGCTTGAATATTCGCAGTTGTAAATTTTTGACCTTTAGCTTTATACCCAGGATCGGCAGCAATTAATTGCTTAAATAAACCGTTATAATTACTCTTAGAAAAAGTTCCATTTTTTACAGAGTCCTTTATATAATTTTTAATTTGAGCTTTTATTTCTGAAAGTTTTTTTCCATTATAAACAATAAGATTATCTCCAGTTCTATCGTATAAATCTATTGTGGGGAATTTTGTTCCTGTACCAGAAATTCCATTTGTTAAATCTTCCTCAATACTCAAAAGATATTGCGATGCTGATAGGTTTTTCTGGGATACTGTATTATATACTTGCCCAAAATTTTCATTTATTTCTATTCCCGTTCCAGGGTTAACTGTATCAGGACTAGCTCCTAGTCCAAACATCCATGCATATTTAGCTAAAATATCAACACCAAATTTTGACCTTAATAATTTACCTACATTCATAAAAAATGGGTTACTTGATTTTTCTATTGCGCTTACTACATTTACAACACCAAGTGCCCCATCTGTGTAGAAATGATCTATAACTCCTCCTCCTATATCAAACCAGCCTTGATCAACGTAAGTTGTATTAGCATTTATAACTCCGGTTTGAAGACCCGCAATTGCTGCCATTGGCTTAAAGGTTGAACCTGAAGGAATAAGTGACATAGTTGCATAATTATATAAGTATTTTGGATAATAATCGAACTTATCCTTTCTGAGTGAAGTATTGCCCTTTATGCTTGTGTCGATTGGAAACATGTAATCAATTAAACTTTGAGGTTTTCCCTGAGATTTTGCCATTTTTTCATAGTCTGGATTAAAATATTTTTGGGATTGAGTTTCAGTTAATCCTTGCGACGTAGAAAAATCATTTGGATTAAAACCTGGCATGCTAGCAAGTGCTAATATTCCACCAGTATGAACATCTACGGCAACAGCTGCCCCTCTTGTAGCATTTGTTACATTTAAACCATTCACAGTCCCTTTACTCTGTATTGTCTTCATTTCAGTACTTAAAGCGTTTTCTGTGGCATATTGCAAATTTGCATCTATTGTAAGCTTGACATTATTTCCAGGAGTTGCCTTTTTACGGGTAATTTCATCCGTCAACTTACCCTGCTTCTCAACCTGCACCATTTCTCCGCCATTATCTCCTTTGAGACTGGTTTCCAATGCAGCTTCAATTCCATTGGTTCCCACATAATCTTTACTTGTGTCATAACCCTTTGCTGCATATTTCACCTTATCAGCAGGGCTTATTTTACTTATATATCCCAAAATTGATGAGCAAAGCTTACCATATGGATATTGCCTCATAGGCTGATTTTCTATTTTAATTCCAGGTAATTCCGAGAGAAGTTGCTCGAATATAAGTGATGTATCCTTCTTTATATTAGTCGCTATACTAATTGATTTGTAACTTGTATAAACATTCATTTTTATAGTATCTTTTACAATTAAATATCTTCTTAGTACAGTTGGTGTTTCATCTATATGTAAACTTGAAACTCCTGTTATTACACCATATTTCTTAAGAAGTTCATTGTATACTTGCTCTGGGGTTAATTTCAAAAGCTCATTATTAAGCTCAGTAGTTTCATTTGGGGTCAAATCTGTTTCTTTTTTATTTTTAAATTTAGCTTTCAATATATTATCTTGAAACCCTCTATCTTTCAAAAATCTCAACTGCAAGATTTGTATTCCTTTAGTATCGCTGGAACTAAATTCAAATCTGTACGGTTCGATCTTTAAAGGAAAACTATCTGTCTGAACTTGCCCATTTTCATCCAAAATTCTAAATACCTTTTGTAATGTTGTATATATCTGTGTACCAGCATTAACTGTATCTGTGTATGTAAGACTATAACCTACTACTTCATTTGCAAGGCTTATTCCATTTTTGTCCGTTATGAGCCCCCTTGGTGCCTCTAATGTTAGTACTTTTTCGGCATTAGCATTTGCCATTTTTCTATAATTTTTGCCATTTAACACTTGTAAATAATATAACTTTGCAATTATTATTGAAAATATAACTACCATAATTACAATTAGAGCATTATACTTATTAAATTTTTTTCTTTTTTCCATGTCATCACCACTTTAAACTTTCATTTTTTTATTATATATGTAATAAAACATATAATTCAATACATTATTTAAAAACTACTGCTTTTTTATTCCTTTCTCCAATGACAAGAATTAATAATACAATAAATATCAGAAAACCATAGATATGTAATGGATTATATATATTTCTTTTGGAATATTAATTATTGTTCTATAAGTAAGATATAAAATATTTATTTAATTATACTATTTTTACCG
>DHIM01000231.1:5683-6135 GCA_002403785.1 Clostridium sp. UBA4746 | reverse complement strand
AGACGCTTTATAAAATTGCCAAGGAGGACCTTGTAACTTTGTATACAACGATCAAAATGATTAATTAATTTATATATTTATATTCTTCTTACAACTATCCTATGGAATATATCAACAGTATTTTCTAAGTTTATAGAAGCATCTTTTATATGATGATATACTTCAATTAGTTTAAGGGCATGCATTGGATCCGTGCCCTTAAACATTGTAACCATTCCATCTCTATAAAGTCGGTCTACTTCAATATGGGCTTCTCTCATTTTTATTATGTTTTGTTGTGACTTTAATGGATTACTTTGTAAAATTTTCAAAGATTCAAATAAAAAATTACTACCCTCTTTAAGTTTTTCAACCATATTAATAATGGTATCATTTGGGTCGACATCAAATGCTTCCATTGATTCTAGTGTTGACTTAGCATATTCTATTACTCTGTCCATTGCAACTGAAAT
>DHIM01000231.1:0-5556 GCA_002403785.1 Clostridium sp. UBA4746 | reverse complement strand
ATGTGTATAAGAGACAGACTCTGTCCATTGCAACTGAAATGGAATATATATCTTCTCTATCAAATGGTGTTATAAAAGCCTCAACCAGGTTACGTTCCATATTAAATCTCACTTCGTTGGCTTCCTTAACGTAACTCATAAGTTTTTCTTTTTCCTCATTTGAACGGCTACTAAGCCATTTATGCAGCGTATCAATTCCTAACATATTAAGATTTGCTTGTTCATTTAACATTTCATAGAAATTATATTTTACTGGAAAAAACCTATCTAAAATGTTCCTTTTATCCATATTTTTCTCCTTTACACTATATTGAAAATGGAATTAAATAAAATGTATATCAGTGCAGAAACTACTGCAGATAGTGGGATTGTGATAAACCAAGCTAAGATAATTTCCTTTGCTATACCCCAATGAACCATTTTATATTCATCAGCAGCACCAACTCCCATGACGCTACCAACAACCACATGAGTTGTTGAAACAGGAGCTCCAACTAAAGTAGACAGTATTAATGATCCTGCTGATGATAATTGCGAGGTCAAACTGTGAATAACTCTTACCGTAAATATTCCTCTACCGATAGTTTTCATTATAGTCCAGCCACCTAGCATTGTCCCAATAAACATTACAAGTCCGCCAGAAAATCTTACCCAAAGGGGTGAGGTACTTATAGCTACACTTTTACCGGCCATTAGTGCTAAAGTTATTATTCCAATTATTTTTTGTGTATCATTAGCACCATGGCTGTAGGCAAGTGCTGCAGCTATTCCCCATTGAATTTTCTTTAACCCATTATTTAATGTAAACTTTGCATTTCTCAATAGCAATTTTGCGGATTTTTGAAGAATGAATGCAATTACAAATCCAAGCATTGGTGAAATAATTAAAGCTGCAACTACTTTTACAATTCCAGTGAGTTGATGCTGCCCACCAATTAATTCATTCCAGCCCCAAAGTATGTGTTTATAACCTGAAGACACCCAGACTGCCCCGATGATTCCACCTATTAAAGCATGCGTTGAACTTGAAGGCAGTCCTAATTTCCAAGTTACCAAGTTCCATATAACTGCACCAAGCATTGCTGCAAGTAGTATTATAAGCAGTGATGGATTTACTGGTAAATCTATAACCTTAGAAATAGTATCTGCTACTGCACTTCCTCCAAAAATAGAACCTATCATTCCAAAAATTGATGCAACTGCAATGGCTTGCTTAGGTGTTGCTGCTCCACATACAATAAATGTTGCAACTACAGAGCTTGCATCGTGAAGCCCGTTTGAAAGTGCAAAAATAAGTGCAATTATAATAACACCTGTTAAAATAACAGTAATGCTGATAGATATCATCTTATCAACTCCTAAGGTATATTACATTTGAGTTTATTATATCCTATATTTTGAACATTAGCCTGTTTAATTTAAGTAAGTCAATATTTGTGTATTAGATTGTCTAAATATAAATTCTTCTGTTGAAAATATTGTAAATGAATTTTAAATTCTATATATTTTTTAGACAAACGATCGATAATGTATAAATACAATTAACTATACTTGGATTATGATAATAGATAAGATAGGTATTTTCACGGAACTGAAATGGCGGAAAGTTATATGAGAAAAAATAAAGTAAAAATGGAATTAATGTATTACTTACTTTAGGCGCAATAGCAGGCGCTGCGGCTGTAGCGACCATTAGTGTGAAAAAGTTTAAAAATAATTCCAAAACAATAAGTTTACCTAGAAATAGATGTAACTAGTATGGGATTCAACAATGTCGATCGTATGGCACTTGGAAAATTATTAATTACGCCAGAAGAAAAGCTAGATGATAGGACAATTGAGGAATGGGTTAGCCATATACAACATTTTTTGAAACTAATTTTTGGTATATGTGGTAAACTACTTTTGCTTTTCAAAAATGGTCAAGTCTTTTTGAGTTTAAGCGCTATATGAAACGTATGATTTTTGTGTTTTCTCGAATTGAAACTTTGGAAGGGGTTACACGTACTCCCATAATCAATATGAATCTGTTATTATTGCTACATGAAAATAAGTAGACTATTTATTTTATCAGTATGTCAACAAGAATATATTTGAAAAGATAATAAAAGTGTATAATTTAAGCAGCGATTGCTCGCTGCTTAAATTTTTACTGAGTATAAGAGAATTTTAAAACAATTATTATTACTCGTAAATTTTTTCAATAATCACTTCATAATTACCTTCAGGAGCTACAACAATGCACTTTTGTCCAAGAGCTTTTTTATATATTGCCATGCCAAGAGGAGATTCAATACTTATATTCATTAATTCTGGGTTGGTCTCGACAGTTGATACCAAGCGTACTTTCTCAACATCATCTGTATCAAGAAATTTAATATCAGCCTGACCTCCAAGACCTAATTGGTCATCGTTACTTTCGTCATCTACTACTGTAGAGTTCCGAAGCAATTCTTGAACCGCAATTATTCTATCATTATTGGTTGCCTCCTCATCTTTAGCTGAATCATATTCTGCATTCTCACTTAAATCGCCATGTCCTTTTGCTTCTTTAATAGCTGCTGTTATTTCTCTTCTTTTTTCTGTTGTGCGAAGTGTTAACTCATCTTCTAATTTTTGTACTCCGCTAGGTGTTAATATTGTACTTTTCATATTCTTGTCACTCCTAACAAATTTTCAGTATATAATGATAATCCCTATACTTAAATAAATTAGACACAATTTTAATTTAAATATAAAGAAGACAATAAAGGTTTATTATATCACATTTTTAAGCTTTTATTAAATACAATTATTAAGTTAAATATATTTAAATATATTTAACCTATGGAAAGCCGTGGTAACAATAACAAAAGTGACAGATATAGTTTAATTATATATCTGTCATTTAAATTATACATTAGGTATTAGGTATTGTATATCTGTAAAAGAATTATTCTGATATTGGGAACCAACCAGGTGTATTTATAATTGCATGCCAATTTTATCATTTCATTTCATAACAAAAATTAATTACAGTATTGATAACTTTAAAGATTTTTAGATAATCATTTTAAAGAAACAAAACTCAAAAATATAAAAACATATGTTATACTTAAAAGAAGGTATAGCAATGGTGGACGTTCTTATTCAACCATACAATAAACAAAGCATAAAATATCTTTAGAAGTGGTAAAAGGTTGTTGATAACAATAAATTTATGGTTTACATGGAGGAAGTTTTAATGAATCAAACAAAAGAATTAGGAACAGAAAGTATAGGAAAACTACTTTTTAAGTTTTCCGTGCCTGCAATAACTGGAATGATTGTAAACGCATTATATAACATTGTAGATCGAATGTATATAGGGCATATTAAAGGGGTAGGATCCTATGCACTGTCAGGACTTGCTATCACATTTCCAATATCAATTATTATAATGGCTTTTGGTATGCTTGTTGGAATAGGAGCTAGTGCAGTTATATCAATAAGATTAGGAGAAAAAAACGTCGATGCTGCAGATAATATTTTGGGAAACTCTTTAATTATCATAACAATAATATCAATGGTACTTGGCCTATTTGGAGTTTTGTTTTTAAATAAGATTTTAGTTATATTCGGGGCAAGTAAAAATAGCATACCTTATGCGAAAGCATATATACAAATCATACTTATGGGCGCCGTTTTTCAAAATATAGGGTTTGGTATTAATAATATAATTAGAGCTGAGGGTAATCCCAAAATGGCAATGTTTACAATGGTATTTGGTGCAATTATTAATATTATATTAGATCCCATATTCATATTCGTCTTTAATATGGGAATTCAAGGTGCGGCTATAGCAACAATAATTTCCCAGGCTTTTAATACAATATTGGTTCTAAGATATTTCACATTCCAAAACAGTGGGAGTGTACTTAAAATAAAGAGAATCAATTTAAAGCCTAATACACATATTATAAAGGAGATTTTTGCGATTGGCATGGCTCCATTTTCTATGCAGATTGCATCAAGTCTTGTAATAATTTTATATAATAAAGGACTTTACGCTTATGGAGGGGATCTTGCAATAGCTGCAATGGGAATATTAAATAGTATATCAATGCTTATTTTTATGCCTATATTTGGTATAAGTCAAGGAATACAACCTATAATAGGATATAATTATGGGGCCAAATTATATTCTAGAGTTCTGAAGGTTTTAAAATTTGCTATAATTGCAGGTACTTGTATTGCGACAATTGGGTTTATTGGTGTTCAACTATTTGCAAGGCAACTTATTGGCGTGTTTGTAGGTAATAATGTGGACCTAATTAATTTAGGTGCACGGGGACTTAGAATTGATTTAATGTTTTTACCTATTTTAGGATTCCAAATTTTAGGGGCAAGCTATTTTCAAGCTATAAACGAGGCAAAAACTTCAATGCTCTTAAGTATATTAAGACAAGTTATAGTACTAATTCCGCTTATTCTTGTACTTCCATTAATATTTAAATTGGATGGATTATGGCTTTCACAACCTTGTGCAGATATAATAGCAACTGCACTAACAGCATTTTTTCTATATAAAAGCATAAATAAATTTAAATATAAAAAGCGGTCTAAATCTAAATAAATACAGAAGGAGGATAAAATGATAAATGAATTTACAATTAATTCCGATGATAAAAAGTTTAGTCTTAAAGAGTTTGAACCAGATGATACAGGTAAACTATTAAAAAAAGATATAGAGGAAGAATATGCTAAGCTACAACAGGATTTTATTAAACTTCAAGAGGTATTTTATGCGTCTAAAAAATATGGATTACTAATTATATTACAGGGTATGGATTGTAGTGGTAAGGATGGTACTGTTAAAAAAGTATTAACGGGTGTGAATCCAAGTGGGTTTAATGTCGAAAATTTTAAAGTACCTACCCCAGTGGAATTAGGTCATGGCTATCTTTGGAGGATACATAAGAAAACACCAATGAAAGGTGATATCATGGTTTTTAACAGATCATATTATGAAGATGTTCTTGTTACACGTGTTCATAAAATCATCGATGATGATACTGCTTTTAGTAGATTCAAGGAAATAAAAGAATTTGAAAAATATCTTGTTAATAACAACACAATTGTACTAAAGTTCCTTTTGCATATATCAAAGGATTTTCAATACGAAAAATTGGAAAGTAGACTAGAATCTCGGGAAAAGAATTGGAAGTTTTCAGTGGCGGATTTAAAGGAGAGAAAGTTCTGGGACAGGTATCAAGAATGCTATTCAGATGTAATTTCCAATTGCAGTACAAAAGAAGCCCCATGGCATATTATACCTGCAAATCATAGATGGTTTAGGGACTATATTATTTTGAAGACAATCGTGGAAACTATGGAGAATTTAAAGTTAGAGTATCCATGCTTAGAAGGAAATATCCAAGAATTGATGCAGGAGGTGAAAGAAAGCAAGTAATAAACTTAAAAATGTCATAACCAAAGAATATTACTATAGTCCTTACATAGTCATTGCTATATAAGGGCTATATATTTTTTAAAACTGGAACTAAAAATATGGAAGAATGAAACAATATAATGTAT
>DHIM01000119.1:16418-31782 GCA_002403785.1 Clostridium sp. UBA4746 | reverse complement strand
AATTACTAAAACGAAAATTGCTGTTCCTTTTCCAAGTCCTAATATAGGTATCAATAATGCAAACAGAGCTAAACTAGGCACAGAATAAATAACCCCCAAAGAGGATAACACAACCATAGATAAAAGCTTTGACCTTAAGATAAATAGTGATACAGGAATTGCAATCACAAGAGATATTGAAATACTTAGTGATACAATCTGAAGGTGCTGTAGCATTAAATTTAACATCTCATCATGATTATTTAGTAAATACTCTATCATGTACTATCCCCCTGTATTCACCTACTTTATTTTTAATTGCTCTAACGTTATCATTCCAACAACTTCATGATTATCTTTCTCCACTATCAAATAATCAATGTTTCCCGTTAGAAAATATGTTAATAAATGCTTTAAATCTTCATTTTCTTTTACTCTTATGTCCTCTTCTTTTGGTTGTAAGTTAAAAGGAATCATTACAGAACCAGCATGTATGACCTTAAGTTTTTGGAGAATATCCTCAGACGAAACCAAACGTGAAACAAATTCATTGGCTGGATGGAACAATATATTGTAAGTCGTATCAAATTGTTGAATTTTTCCTTTATCCATGATAATTACTTTGTCTCCTAATTTAAAAGCTTCATTAACATCATGAGTTACAAAAAGGATTGTCTTGTTAAGTTTTTTTTGAATTTTTACTAGTTCATCTTGAAGGTCTTCTCTAGTTATGGCATCTAACGCTCCAAAAGGCTCATCCATCAGCATTATTTCTGGATCAGCGGCCATCGCTCTTGCAAGTCCTACTCTTTGCTGCTGACCTCCTGATAATTGCCGTGGGTACCTTTTTTTGAAATCCTTAGATGGTATTTTTACTAAATCCAATAGTGTATCAACTCTTTGTTTTATGTCTTTCTTATTCCACTTTAAGATATTTGGAACTGTAGCAATATTTTCTTCCACTGTCATATGAGGAAATAACCCAATCTGCTGTATTACATAGCCTATTTTTTGTCTATGTTTTTCTGCAGGAATCTTTTTTATATTTTCTCCAAAGAACAATATTTCTCCAGAACTTAGTTCATAAATTCTATTTATCATTTTTAGAAAAGTAGTCTTACCCGAACCTGAGGTTCCAAGGATTGTTATAAAACTACCTTCTTCAATGCTAGCACTTACATCTGTTACAGCATATTGCTTAGAATTAGGAAATTTTTTACTTACTTTTACAAACTCAATTGCTACCCTTTTCAAAAGCTATGCCTCCCTCCCTTTTATATCTATTTTCTATTTTGATAATTCAGTGTCAAAGAAATTTTTAGCTACTTGCGTGTACTCTTTTTTATCAATATCTACTTCTGCATTTAATTTTATTATTGTCTTGTTATCAATTTTGCTCGTTACTTTATTTAAAATACCACTTATTTCAGGATTATTATTAAGAAGATCTTGCCTTATAACTGGAGCTATATTATATGGTGGCCATACCTGCTTATCATCTTGAAGTACCACAAACTCATCTTTACTTAATTCTCCCTCTGTTGTATATGCTACAGCAAGATCTGCTTTATCATTATGAATTACATCGTATTTAAGTCCATTATCATATATTTTTTCGTCTTTAAATTTAAATGCCCCATAAGTCTTTACTAATGCTGGCAGTCCATCTGCTCTTTCATCAAATTGACCTTGAGATGCAAATCTTATTTTTCCTGCATTCTTTTGAAGATCAGTTATAGTGTGAATATTATACTTGTCAGATGCCTTTTTAGAAATTACCAATCCCTGTCCATCATTTGCAACCGATGGTTCAAGCCAAATTAATTTAAACTTTTCCTTATATTTTGCAGCAACCTCATCATATACTTCTTTTGAATCAAACCTTGGTTGTTCCTTTAATATTGAAAGTAGTGCAGTACCAGTGTACTCAGGATAAAAATCAATATCTCCGTTTACAAGGGATGTATGAACCACTGCACTACCAAGATTAAATTTTCTTTCAACTTTGTACCCTTGTTTTTCTAGGGCAAGTGCATATAATTCAGATAAAATTAATGATTCAGTAAAATCTTTAGAACCGACTTTAATTGTAGGTTTAGTTTTTACAACTGCTGTCTTTGAATGAGGTTTTGAAATAACCTTTTTAGCACAACCAGTTAACGCTGAAACTACAACCATGGCTGTTAATATAGAAACTACTACTATACTTTTTAGTCTTTTATTCATGACTATTCACTCTCCAATAATAATATTTTTTAGTCTCTTTGATATTTTGTAATTCTTTGTTGGAACATAAATAACAACATTTCAACTATTACCGAAAGTAATGCAACCGATGCCCCCCCTATTATTAATATTCTAGAATCATTCATGCCAAGACCTGTAAAAATGAAATCTCCAAGACCTCCTGCTCCAATATAGGAAGCTAAAGTAGCACTAGCAATTACTTCAACTGCGGAGGTTCTAACTCCTGTAATAATAAGTGGCATAGCCAAAGGAATTTCAATCTTGCAAAGCATTTTCTTATAATCCATCCCCATACCTTGAGCACTTTCTATGACAAATCCATTGATATTTTGTATTCCTAAATATGTATTAATAAGTATCGGTGGTATGGCTAAAATAACAAGTGCCAGTAGTGCTGGAAAGAATCCAGTTCCAATTATAGGCATAACTAATACTAATATTGCAAGACTTGGTATAATCCTGAAAAAATTAAATAAATTCATTATAGGCTGTGATACTTTTGTATATTTTGCGCAAATTATGCCTAATGGTACTGCTATTAAAATACTTATCAAAACTGCTGAAATACTAATATAAATATGAATTCTAACCGCTTCATAGTATTTATCAATATGGTTTAATAAATAGTTCATAATCTCAGTGAGCATTAACATCTATCCTTTCTAAAAATCAACATCATCTACTTATAACTTCTAAATACATATTCATGAAAAATAGTTAAAATATAGTCATACATATCATTGTATGCATAAATATATTGAAATAATGACACTTAGCGCAATATTATAGCCGCCACTTTGTATAAAAAGCTATAAAATGGCTCAATTATAGATGTCTCATTATTTAAATAATTTTTTTAAAATATCAAAAACACTAAAAGTTGTACGATTATATACTCGGTTATAAGCAGCTTTTTTAGGATTTGTAAGCCAGCCATAACCACGTGGTGCCTTTACTCCTAAATTATGCCTTATTAATCTCTTTACACTAGTTCTACTGCTAATCATTTTCTTTAAGCTTGGTTTCCTTAATCCAATTTTCATTATAATCATCTCCTAAGATTGTAATATTAGTGCTATAAAAATAAAAGAATACCCTATGCAACGTAACTTAACTCTCTTTCAATAACTATATTTTTTTACAATTATAGCATATCATACAAATTATAGGAATTGTATGGTTCATTGAAAATTATTCCATGTTTTATCCTCCTTAATTTTTATTTACCGATATATTAATATTAGCATATTATTTTTATTTTAATTGATTTGTGGTATATTATTGATATAAGAAAATCCTCTTAAACATTCAATCCAAATGTTAATAAAAAGATAAAAAACCTCAAATCACAAATATTTATTTTAAATGTACCGATAAATAAATAAAAATATATTAAGGTGGTAGATAATATGAATGAGACTGTAAATCTATTAAAAGCCCACAAATCTATAAGAAAATATAGAAATCAACCTGTAGAAGCTGAAAAGATAAAAACTATTATAGAATGTGCACAATCTGCTCCAACTTCTAGTTTTATTCAAGCCTACACAATTATAAGTGTGATTGATATGGATAATAGAAAAAAGATAGCATATCTTGCAGGGGATCAAAATTATGTGGAGCAGTGTCCGTTATTTTTAGTTTTCTGTGCAGATTTAAACCGTAGTAAAAATTCTTGTGAAGTTAACGATAAAACTATGGCAGATGGGAATACCGAAACTTTTATTTTAGCAACTGTAGATGCAGCACTTGCTGCACAAAATGCTTTAACTGCTGCAGAATCTTTAGGACTAGGCGGAGTTTACATCGGTGGAATTAGAAATAATCCGATAGATATATGTGAAATTTTAAACATTCCTTCTGACGTATACCCCGTATTTGGAATGTGTCTTGGTTATCCAAATCATATTCCAGATAAAAAAGAAAGATTGCCTATAGATGTAGTCTTTAAGACCGATGAGTATAACACAAATGGTGATGCTGAAAAAATAAAAGAGTATGATGCTCATATTAGTGATTATTATAAAAGAAGAACTAAAGGAAAAAGATCAGACACATGGACTAATCAAGTATCTAGTCTAATGAGTGAATCTCAAAGACCACATATGAAAAATTTTTTAGACAATCAAGGCTTTAAATTTAAATGAGCATAAACAATGTTTATCTATATATAAACTATAAATTTAAGTAAAACAAAGGCATTCCTTACTTGGAATGCCTTTAATAATATAAAAACAGAAGGTTAAATACCCATATGTAGATAACTTAACTTATGATAAATAAATATCCCACACACTTACATTTTCAAATAATGTTGAAAATTAAAATGTATGGGAATGTTGTTAAATTGTATTCTTATTTTATCATTTTTGAGTTTATATATTTTTTCAAATCACTTTTTATCATTATATAATAACTAGGAACTGCGTACAATAATATACCCATTTTAAAGATTTCAGGAACATATCCACCAAATAATACATCTAATCCATCACCAAAGTAGTATGCACCAAGTCCAACTAATAATATATTTAGAATATAAAATACTACACTTATATTAAGTCTCGAAAACCCTCTAGCTACCACATAAACAATTAAAGCTGCACTTACTAACCCTAATAGTGATGAACTTGCTATAAGTAAAGGGTTTCCAGTTGAAGCACCAGTTAAAATAAACAGTGTTACTTCTAACAATTCTCTAAAAAATGTTATAGCTGCTAGAATAAATACTCCCTTTTGACTTAATGAAATTAATTGTTGATCGACAGTTGTATTAAAGGATTTGTTCTTTCTTAAAAGTACTACACTATATAATACTAATCCAGCTAATACTATCCCTAACAGCCCATCAAATAATTCTCCCGCAGGACCATTTAATAAAGCAACCTGTGAGAATATTATTGAACCAGTTATAGTTGCGATAAAAGTTCCTAAAGCGCCACCTAGCAATGCACTCTTAGTCATCCCATATAGTTTATTTTTGTTAAAATAAACTACTAAAGGAATAATAACTAAGAAAATTTCTATGCCTTCTCTTAAGCATATTATAAAAGGAGCAAACATTGTTAATCGCCTCCCTATCACACTTTGTAGACTTGTCTACATTATATAATATGCTGAATTAACTTTATGTTACACTTTGTTTACATCCTTTAATAATAAATCTAAATATACAGTTTTACTTGCACATATTTAAGAAATATTTATGAACTTCTTGGTTATCAGTAAGTTCCGGATGAAAAGAAGTAACAAACATGTTGTTTTCTCTTGCTGCCACAATGTTATCATCAACAGTAGATATTATTTGAGTATCGTTAAATACTTCAGTAATTAATGGTCCGCGAATAAACACTAACGGCAAGGTTTCACTTGAAATCTCATTAATTACAACATTCTTTTTAAAACTATTGATTTGACTTCCGTAAGCATTTCTTTTTACTTTTATATCCATAACTTTAAGATATTCTTGGTCAATACCCTCAATATATTTAGCAAGTAGTATCATACCAGCACAGGTCCCCCACACAGGTAATCCTGAAAGTATCTTATCTCTTAAAGGTATAAGCATTTTTGTTTCTCTTAAAAGTTTACCTATTGTTGTGCTCTCACCACCTGGCAAAATTATTCCATCTAAACCATTCATATCTTCAAGTTTTTTAATTTCGATGCCCTCATGTCCAAGCTTAGTTATATGATGTATATGCTCTATTACACCACCCTGGAGTGATAAAACTCCAATTTTCAATTTTACCATCCTCTTTCTGCAAACTTCTCTTTAATTTCACTTATTTCAAGGCCACTCATTGCTTCTCCAAGATTTTCTGAAACTTCTGCTATAACCTTAGGATCATTGTAATATGTAGTTGCGAGTACTATAGCTTTTGCTCTTACTTCAGGATTTTCTGCTTTAAAAATTCCTGAACCTACAAATACTCCTTCTGCGCCAAGTTGCATCATTAAAGCAGCATCAGCTGGGGTTGCTATTCCACCTGCAGCAAAATTTACTACTGGAAGTTTACCATTTTCCCATACATATTCAATTAAATGAATTGGTGCTCCAAACTCTTTAGCAATTGTCATTAACTCTTCTTTTGGAGCATTTTTCACTTTTCTAATTTCATCCATTATACATCTCATATGCCTAACAGCTTCTACTACATTTCCTGTGCCTGCTTCACCCTTTGTTCTTATCATTGCAGCACCTTCCCCAATTCTTCTTAGTGCCTCTCCTAAATTTCTTGCTCCGCAAACATATGGAACCTTAAAATCCCACTTATTTATATGATACTGTTCATCTGCTGGTGTCAAAACCTCACTTTCATCTATAAAATCAACACCTATTTCCTCAAGGATTTGCGCTTCAACAAAATGACCTATTCTACCTTTGGCCATAACTGGAATAGATACAGCTTCCTTTATTTCTTTAATCATTCGAGGGTCAGACATTCTAGCCACGCCACCTTCTTTTCTAATATCTGACGGTACTCTCTCTAGTGCCATTACTGCGCAAGCACCTGCCTTTTCTGCAATTATTGCCTGCTCAACATTAACTACATCCATGATTACTCCGCCCTTTAACATTTGAGCTAAATTTTTATTTATTTCGTATCTTTCCATAAAAAGCCTCCCTGAAATTTATTTAATAGGCAAAGTATATCATATTTTTATACCATAAAGGAAGTGTATGGATACGCTTAGTGTATTAAAACATTTCTAAAAAGGCTTTACATCAGATTGTTTTACTAATATACTTAGGACAAGTAATAATTAAATAAATTAAGCAAGGGGAGCTCATATATGAGCTGAGAAAGAGACATTATCTCTGACCCTCATAACCTGATGTGGGTAATTCCAACGTAGGGAGTCTTTTACAACGATGTTTGTTGCAAGCTCTTTATGAGCTTGCTTTTTTTATTTCAAAAATAATATGACTATAAAGGAGTTTATAAAATGATGTATACAACTCAAATGGATGCTGCAAAAAAAGGTATTATAACTAAAGAGATGAAGATTGTGGCAAAGAAAGAAAATATGTCTGAAGAAATTTTAAGAGAAAAAATAGCAAGAGGTGTAGTTGCAATACCTGCAAATAAAAATCATAAAATACTTAGTCCAGAAGGAGTTGGGGAAGGCCTAAAAACGAAAATCAATGTAAATCTAGGTATTTCTAAAGATTGCTGTGATATTGATGAGGAAATGAAAAAAGTACAGTTATCCATAGATATGAAAGCTGAAGCTGTTATGGATTTAAGCTCCTTTGGTAAAACTGAAGAATTTAGAAAGAGGCTTATTTCAGACTCAACTGCTATGATAGGTACTGTTCCAATATATGATGCCTTAGGTTTTTACGATAAAGAATTACAAGACATTACATCTAAAGAATTAATAGAAGTCGTTGAAAAACATGCAAAAGATGGCGTTGACTTTGTAACAATTCATGCTGGTCTAAACACAGCAACTGCAAATGTATTTAAAAGAAACAAAAGAATAACTCATATAGTATCAAGAGGAGGATCTCTTTTATATGCTTGGATGGAATTAAACAAAAAGGAAAACCCTTTTTATGAACATTTCGATGAGATATTAGATATATGTCAAAAATATGACTTAACTCTAAGTCTTGGGGATGCATGTAGACCAGGATGCATTAATGATGCAACTGATGCTTGTCAAATTCATGAATTAATGGTACTCGGTGAATTAACCTTAAGAGCTTGGGAAAAAAATGTACAAGTTATAATAGAAGGACCAGGTCACATGGCAATAAACGAAATTGAAGCGAATGTGTTACTCGCAAAGAAATTATGTCATGGTGCACCATTTTATATTTTAGGACCCCTAGTTACGGATATTGCTCCAGGCTATGACCATATTACAAGTGCCATAGGAGGCGCTTTGGCTGCAAGTTGTGGAGCTGATTTCCTTTGCTATGTAACACCAGCAGAACATTTAAGACTTCCTAATGTTGATGATGTTCGTGAAGGCATTATTGCAGCAAAAATAGCAGCTCACGCTGGGGATATAGGTAAAAAGATTCCAGGTAGTCGTGACTGGGATAATGAAATGAGCACTGCGAGACAAAGTCTTAACTGGAAGAGAATGTTTGAGCTTGCTATTGATCCAGAAAAAGCTATAAGATATAGAAAAGAATCCATGCCAGAGAATGCTGACAGTTGTACTATGTGTGGTAAAATGTGTTCTGCAAGAACTATGAACAAAATAATGCAAGGTAAAGATCTCAATATATTAAGAGAAGATTCATAAATTAATTAAGTTATTACATTACTACATGTCTATGTAAAATGAATTCGGGGATATCTTATCATTTAATGATTAGATATCCCTGAATTTTATTATAATTGTTATCCTATATAATACTTGCGATATTGTTTATAGTTTTCCAATTCCTCGTCGACACAGTATATAATTTTTTTCAAACATATCATATTTTCATTTTTATGTTTTAGCATTGATTATTTTGCTATATTTGTGGGCGTTTTATTTATAAATTTCACTAAGTTATCCACTGCTATATCCATAAGACGCTCTCTAGATTCTTTTGGTGCCCATGCAATATGTGGTGTAATCAAGCAGTTTTTTGCGGACATAAGTGGATTATCCATTTTAGGAGGCTCTGTTGACATAACGTCTACTGCTGCGCCTGCAACTTTTCCACTGTTTAAAGCATCTGCTAGGTCTTGTTCAACAATTAAAGGACCCCTAGAAGTATTTATAATAATAACTCCATCCTTCATCTTATTAATAGTTTCTTTATTAATTATCCCCTTAGTTTTATCAAATAAAGGACTATGTAAATTTACAACATCTGATTGTGCAAATAATTGGTCTAGTTCAACATACTTAAAAGTATCTGATTTTAATAACTCATCCTTAGAGGGATTATATGCTAAAATAGACATACCAAATGCTTGTGCAATTCTTGCAGTTGCCTTTCCTATCCTCCCCATACCGATAATGCCCATTGTTTTACCAGCTAGCTCTATTAATGGATAATTCCAAAAACAAAAGTCCTCACAATTTGTCCACGCGCCTTCCTTAACAACTTCATTGTGTTCTCCTACATGATGGCAAATCTCGAGTAAAAGTGCAAATACATACTGAGCAACAGCTGAGGTACCATAAGCTGGAATATTAGTTACTATAACACCTAATTCTTTTGCTGCTTTTACATCAACAACATTGTACCCTGTTGCAAGAACTCCAATATATTTGAGCTTAGGTAACTTTTTTAAAGTTTCCTTATTTAAGGGTGTTTTATTGGTAAAAATTATTTCGCAGTCATAAGCTCTGCTTACAATTTCATCTTCTACAGTTCTGTCATAAACTGTTAAGTTTCCTAACTTTTCAAGACCTTCCCAGGACAAATCCCCTGGATTTAAAGTAATACCATCTAATACCACTATTTTCATATAACCCTCCTAGAAAATATTTAGTAATTTTTATTATCATAAAAATAAGATATAGTGTTGTGCACTATACCTCGAACATCATTTCAATACTTGCACCAGGTGGAACCATAGGAGATGCCATCTCATCAGCAGCAACCCTGAAATCAATTACAACTGGTCCGTCCCAAGCTATCGCTTCTTTTAATGCATCCACAACCTGACCATTATGTTCAACTCTAATTCCTTTAACTCCAAAACCTTCGGCAATTTTTACAAAGTCAGTATATTGCTCTAGTGTAGTACTAGAGAACCGTTTTGAATGAAACAAGTTCTGCCACTGTCTTACCATGCCTAAAACTCCATTGTTCAATAAAATTATTTTTACAGGGATATTATATCTTGCAACAGTCCCGAGCTCATTAAGGTTCATTCTAAAGCTACCGTCCCCTGCAATATCAAACACCATTTTTTTCTTTCCTATACTTGCACCTATTGCAGCTCCAAAACCATACCCCATAGTACCTAATCCACCAGAACTAATAAAAGTTCTTGGTTTGGTGTAAGTAAATGCTTGAGTTGCCCAAATTTGATTTTGACCTACCTCAGTGGTTATTATAGCATTGCCTTCCGTAATTTCATATAGTTTTTTAATTACATAAAGAGGATTTACAGTTTCAAATTCATTTACTTTTATAACCTTTTCCTTGTCTTTTTTAATTAGTTCCTTTGCAAATACTGTCCATTCATTTTCTTCTCTCTCTGGAAGCGTTTGTAATAGACTTTTTAAGACATCCGCTACATTTCCAATAATAAAGCTATCTGCTTTGATATTTTTTGAAATTTCTGCTTCATCTATATCTATATGAATAACCTTAGTATTTGCTACAAAAGATACAGGATCACTAATAACTCTATCACTAAACCTAGCACCTATTGCAATAATTAAATCACTAGAAGTTATACACCTATTAGATGCAAATGTTCCATGCATACCAAGCATTCCTGTATACATGGGATGTAATCCACTAAAAGCACCTAGACCCATCATTGTATTACATACTGGACATTTTAATTTATCCTGAAGTTTAATTAACACGTCCTGATCATCTGATATGTTACATCCACCCCCAACCACAATTATTGGTTTAGATGATTGTTGAATTGCACAAATGGCATCCTCAATTTGATCATTACTAAGTGTTTTTTGCTCAATTATCGCAGGAATTTCTGGAAAGTATTCACCTTCTATTCCAGTTATATCCTTAGGTATATCTACAAGTACAGGTCCAGGTCTTCCACTCTTAGCAATTTTAAAAGCTCGTCTTAAGGCAGGAGCTAAGTCCTCTATCCTCTTCACTAAAAAGCTGTGCTTTGTAATAGGCATTGTTATGCCAATAATATCAACTTCTTGAAAGGCATCCTTACCTATTAACGGCGTTGGTACTTGACCAGTAATTGCAACCATAGGTACAGAATCCATATAGGCAGTTGCAATACCAGTCACAAGATTCGTAGCTCCAGGACCAGACGTTGCAAGACAGACGCCTACTTTCCCAGTTGACCTAGCATACCCATCAGCGGCATGAGCTGCACCTTGTTCATGAGAAACTAAAATATGCTTTATTCCCTCAAATGAATAAAGCTCATCGTATATATTTATCACACTTCCACCCGGATAACCAAAAATAGTATCTACGTCTTGTTCTTTAAGGCATTCTAGTAAAATTCTTGCACCCCTGTATTTCATATTAATACCTCCTTAAATCTGACCTAAAACATTGTTTTTATTTTTTATCCTCATTTTTTCATCATAAATTAGTTTATATTCCACAGAATCCACAAGTGCTTTCCAGCTAGCTTCTATAATATCGTAGGAAACTCCAACTGTTGTCCATGTAATAACTCCATCTGTAGAATCTATTAGAACTCTAACTTTCGCACTAGTAGCCTTATCCCCACCTATTACTCTAACCTTATAATCCGATAAATACATAGATGAAGTGGATGGATAAAATACACTTAAAGCTTTTCTAAGTGCTTTGTCTAGTGCATTTACTGGCCCAAATCCATCTGCAGCCGTTACTTCCATCACTCCATTAACCTTAATTTTCATAGTTACAGTAGAACTGCACTCTGTTCTAATCGGTTGATCTATCATGACCCTGTATTCTATTAGTTCAAACGAAGGTTTAAAAAGTCCTAATTCCTTAATTACCAAAAGCTCAAAGCTTCCTTCAGCTCCTTCAAACTGATAACCCATATGCTCAAGCTCTTTAAGTCTTTTCATTATCCTACCTGTGTATTCAGAACTCTTCGTGATAGATGGATCAACCTTATTTATTATTGACATTATTGTACTACGTCCAGCAACTTCTGACATAAGCATAGTTCGCGCGTTTCCTACCTTAATCGGACTAACGTGTTCGAAAGAAATAGGGTTCTTTTGAACTGCATCAATATGCATTCCACCCTTATGTGCAAAAGCACAACTCCCAACATATGCTTCGCGATCATTGGGAATAATATTACTGACTTCACATATATATCTATAGTTTGCCACTAACTTTTCAAGATTTTCATTAGGTATTGCATCGAAGTTCATTTTCAGCATTAAATCTCCAATTATAGTACTTAAGTTTGCATTTCCACAACGTTCTCCAAGGCCAGTAAATGTTCCTTGAACTTGACGAACACCCGCTTCCACTGCAATCAAAGAGTTAGCCACTGCAGTTCCCGCATCATTGTGACAATGAATTCCTAAATTTTTAAAACCTTTATTAACTAAGAAATCTATAGTAGGTTTTATAGAACTTGGAAGCGTCCCACCATTAGTATCACAAAGCACTATCCAATCTGCCCCTGCCTCTTTTGCCACAGTAAGTACCTTAAATGCATAATCAGGATTGTTTTTATAACCATCAAAAAAATGTTCAGCATCAAAAATAACTTCTTTATTTAATCTTTTCAAATATTCAATGCTCTCTTTTATCATAGCTAAATTTTCTTCTAGAGTTGTTTTTATTATTTCTGTTACATGAAAATCCCATGCTTTTCCAAAAATACAAATGACATCTACACCTGAATGAAGTAAAGCCTTTAAATTGCTATCCTCTTCAACCTTTAAATGTGCTTTTCTTGTACTACCAAAAGCGCAAAGCTTAGAATTTTTTAGATTAATTTCTTTAACCTTTTCAAAATATTCTGCATCCTTAGGATTAGAACCAGGATTACCTGCCTCAATGTAGCTTACGCCTAATTCGTCAAGTTTTATTGTAATTTGAAGTTTATCCTTAACACTAAATGATATCCCTTGTGCTTGTGATCCATCCCTTAGAGTGCTATCAAAAATATACACCTTATTATTCAAAGTTTCCACCACCTTCTAAATTCCCCTTAATTCAGATGTCAAAGAGAACCAAGTTCAATTTTATTCTATAGAACTTGGTTCTCTAAATAGTATTTACAACTTTATTTTATGTTGTTATATTTTAAGTACTAAAATATAATTATTTTTTCAACCAAGACATCATTTTTCTAAGTTCTGCACCAACTTCTTCAATTTGATGTTCACTTTCTATTCTCTTAGTTGCATTAAAGAATGGTTTTCCAACTTGATTCTCAAGAAGCCAATCTCTAGCAAAAACTCCTGTTTGAATGTCTGTCAATACATCTTTCATTGCTTTTTTAGTATCCGCAGTTATTATTTTACTTCCTGTTATATAGTCACCATATTCTGCAGTATCACTTACTGAATACCTCATCATGCTTAAACCGCCTTGGTTTATTAAATCTACGATAAGTTTCATTTCATGACAACACTCAAAGTATGCCATTTCTGGTTGGTAACCAGCTTCTACAAGAGTTTCAAAACCTGCTTTTATAAGAGCTGAGACTCCTCCACATAGAACTGCTTGTTCTCCAAACAAATCTGTTTCAGTTTCCTCTCTGAAAGAAGTCTCCATAACGCCAGCTCGTGCTCCACCTATTCCTAATGCATATGCTAAAGCAACCTCTTTTGCATGTCCTGAAGCATCTTGATGTATAGCTATAAGACATGGTACTCCTTTGCCTTCTAAAAATTGACTTCTAACAGTATGTCCTGGTCCTTTAGGTGCTATTAAGAATACATCGATATCTGCTGGAGGCACTATTTGTCCAAAATGAATTGCAAAACCATGAGCAAATACTAAAGCCTTATTTTTTGTAAGATTTGGCTCTATGCTTTCTTTATATAATTGCGCTTGTTTCTCATCGTTAATAAGTATCATTATAATATCAGCTTTCTTTGCTGCTTCTGCTGAAGTCATAACTGTAAGTCCTGCTTTTTCTGCTTTTTTCCAAGATTTACTTCCTACATAAAGACCAACAACAACATCAATGCCACTCTCTTTTAAGTTTAATGCATGTGCATGTCCTTGACTACCATATCCTATTACCGCAACCGTTTTTCCTTTTAAGTTCTTCAAATTACATTCTTTTTCATAATACATTTTAGCCATTGTTAATTCCCCCTAATTTTTTTATGTATACTTCTAAATTATTGCGTCTGAACCTCTTTGCATTGCAATAAATCCACTTCCAACTATCTCTAAAATACCAAATGGTTCTATTAATTTTTCAAAAGCGCACAATTTACCATTATGTCCTATGATTTGGATAATTAAAGTTGTTGGTGTTACGTCTATAATAGAAACGCCAAATATTTTTCCAATATTTATAATTTCCTGCCTGTTATTACCTTCTGCTTTAACCTTTATAAACAACATTTGCTTACAAACAGAGTTTTCATTATCTAATTGCTCAACTTTGTGGACATCTTCTAATTTTCTTATCTGTTTAATTATTTGGTCGATGCCTGCATCATCACTAACCTTAGTTAATAAAGTTATTCTAGCTAATTTTTCATCTTCAGTATGTCCCGAGGAAACAGTGTCAAGATTAAAACCACGCCTATTAAATAATGAGCACACTCTTGTTAATACTCCTGGGTTGTTGTCAACTAAAATTGACAATACATGTGAAACCAAGATATCGCCTCCCTTTCCATGAGTAAAATAATACCAAGTTAATTTGTAACTCACACCAAACATTTTAAGTATCGTAACATCTAAAAAATAAATTGTCAACGGAATTCAGAATATTTTTTTTATTGACACGTTGACATATTTTATTATTCGTAGTATATTGTGGTACAAGCAATTTTTTAAAATGAAACTTATAATTTTAAAAGCTATGATAGGGAAGAGTAATCATTATGATATTCTAAAAGCGAGTGGGACTCGGTGAAAGCCCATGAACAATCAAATGATAAAAATCACCCTTGAGCTGCAAGCTGAAAAGAAATCAAAGACCTCCTGTAAGCTGTGCCGGCAATGTCGTTAATTAATTAAGATATATTTGGGTGGTACCGCGGACAGACTCTCGCCCCAGGCTGGAGTGCTGTTTTTTTTATACAATTTATTAATCAAAACCTTCAATAATGAACTGTAATTTTTCTTATGGGGACTATTTACATAAAGAAGGTAATCTTGGTGTTTTATATCTATTATAGAGTCAATTAATATACTTTTAGCTTTAATTAGCTTTAATAAGGAGGTTACTAATTAATATGGGAATGACGATGACACAAAAAATACTAGCATCACACGCTGGTTTAAAAGAAGTAAACGCTGGTCAATTAGTTATGGCAAATCTTGACCTAGTTTTAGGTAATGATGTAACAACACCGG
>DHIM01000119.1:0-16326 GCA_002403785.1 Clostridium sp. UBA4746 | reverse complement strand
GTTTTAGGTAATGACGTAACAACACCAGTAGCCGTTAACGAGTTTAACAAAATGGGTGTTGATAATGTTTTTGATAAAAAGAAAATTGCTATTGTTCCAGATCATTTTAGTCCAAACAAGGATATTAAATCTGCTGAGCAATGTAAATGTATCCGCGAATTTGCATATGCAAAAGGAATTGAAAACTTTTTCGAGGTAGGACAAATGGGTATTGAACATGCCCTATTACCAGAAAAAGGACTTGTAGTAACTGGCGATGTTGTAATTGGTGCTGATTCTCATACTTGTACTTATGGAGCTTTAGGTGCTTTTTCAACTGGGGTTGGAAGTACCGATATGGCTGCAGGGATGGCAAGTGGAAAGTGTTGGTTCAAAATTCCCGAAGCAATAAAATTTGTTATAACTGGCAAAATGCAAAAATGGGTTTGTGGTAAAGACGTAATCCTTCATATCATAGGAATGATCGGAGTAGATGGTGCGTTGTATCAATCCATGGAATATACAGGGCCAGGTCTCCAAAATCTATCTATAGATGACCGATTTACAATATCCAATATGGCAATTGAAGCAGGTGCTAAGAACGGAATATTTGAAGTTGATGATAAAACTTTAGAATATGTAAAAGAGCATTCAACTAAAACTCCAATGATTTTTAAAGCCGATGCCGATGCACAGTATTCTAGAGTAATTGAAATAGATCTAAGTACTATAAAACCAACTGTAGCATTCCCTCACCTTCCGGACAATACTAGAACTATCGATGAGGTTGGTGAAGTAATCCTAGATCAAGTAGTAATCGGATCCTGTACTAATGGAAGAATAGAAGACCTTAGAATGGCTGCAAGTATCTTCAAAGGTAAAACAGTTAATCCTAAAATAAGAACATTAATCTTCCCTGCTACTCAAAAAATTTATCTTCAAGCACTTAGAGAAGGTTTAATTGAAATATTTATCGAAGCTGGAATTGCTGTAAGTACTCCAACCTGTGGACCATGTCTCGGCGGACATATGGGAATACTTGCAAAAGGTGAAAAAGCTCTTTCAACTACAAACAGAAATTTTGTTGGTAGAATGGGTGATCCTGAAAGTGAAGTATATCTTTGTAGTCCAGCAGTAGCTGCAGCATCCGCAATAACAGGAAAAATTTCTTCACCCGAGGAGGTAATGTAATGTTTAAAGGAAAAGCTATAAAATATGGTAATAATGTAGATACTGACGTTATAATCCCTGCAAGATACCTTAATACATCAAACGCATTCGAGCTTGCAGCGCATTGCATGGAAGATATAGATAAGAATTTTGTAGGTAAAGTTAAAGATGGTGACATAATGGTTGCTGGTAAAAATTTTGGTTGTGGATCCTCAAGAGAGCATGCACCTCTTGCTATAAAAACCGTTGGAATTAGTTGTATAATTGCTGAAACTTTTGCAAGAATATTCTACAGAAATTCAATTAACATAGGTTTACCTATCTTAGAATGCGTTGAAGCAGCTCGCGACATTGAAGAAGGTAATGATGTTTCAGTTGATGTCGTTTCTGGAGTTATTACAAACAACACAAAGGGAAAAACGTATAAGGCAACACCTTTTCCAGCATTTATGCAAGAGATTATTAATGCTGAAGGACTTGTAAATTATCTTAAAGAAAGGACTGAAGTTTAATGAAAAAAATAGCTGTTATTAAAGGAGATGGAATTGGACCAGAGATAGTTAATGGTGCAATTAAAGTATTAGATGTAATATCTAAAAAATATAACTTTCCTTTTGAATATACTGATGTTTTAATGGGCGGAATAGCTATAGACAAAACAGGAGTTCCTCTCCCACAAGAAACTTTAGATGTTTGTAAAAAGAGTGATGCAGTTTTACTTGGATCTGTTGGTGGTCCCAAGTGGGATAAACTCCCTGGTCATTTAAGACCAGAAGCCGGATTACTTGGAATCAGAAAAGGACTTGAAGTTTTTGCAAACTTAAGACCTGCTATTCTTTTTCCACAATTAAAAGAAGCTTCAGCTCTTAAACCAGAAATTCTTAAAGACAATATCGATATCATGGTTATAAGAGAATTAACAGGTGGAATATATTTTGGTGAAAGATCCAGAATAGACCTAGAAGGTGGTGGCCAAAAAGCATGGGACACAATGGCTTACTCAACTTATGAAATAGAGAGAATAGCTCGTGTTGGTTTTGAAACCGCAAGGAAAAGAAGTAAAAAACTTACTTTAGTTGATAAGGCAAACATTCTTGAGAGCTCAAGACTTTGGAGAGAAATAGTTATAAAAATGGCAGAAGATTATCCAGATGTAACTTTTGAAGTACAATTAGTTGATAGTTGTGCAATGCAACTTATACGTAACCCAGGCAGTTTTGATACAATTCTAACTGAAAATATGTTTGGTGATATCCTAAGTGATGAAGCTTCAATGCTTACAGGATCACTTGGAATGCTTCCTTCTGCAAGTTTAGGCATTACTACTCTTGGTATATATGAACCAATACATGGTTCAGCACCAGATATTGCAGGCCAAGATATAGCTAATCCGATTGCAACTATAATGAGTGCAGCAATGATGCTTAGATATAGCTTTAATATGGAAGAAGCCGCAAAAGATATTGAAGAAGCAGTATCTAAAGTTTTAGACAAAAAATATAGAACAGTCGACATTATGGAGCCTGGAATGAAATCCGTTGGAACTGTTGAGATGTCAGACCTTATTTCGAAAGAAATAAAATAATTTAACATATTTAATGTTACAATAACTATATTAGTGTTACAATAGCTATAATAATAAATGCATTGAACAGAAGTAGTAAAAATCTAAAGAAATTCTCAGAGAGCCGAGGTAGCTGTGAATCGGTAATTTCAAGATTTTGAACTCGTCTGGGAGCTATCACCTGAAACTAAGTAAGGTAGATCGTTTGTCCTGCGTTAATAGGATATTGAGTGAGTTTTAGAAATAAAGCTAACTAGAGTGGTACCGCGAAGAAACTTCGCCTCTTGATTGAGGCGAAGTTTCTTCGCATTTATTCCTAATAATTTTAAAGGAGTGATATAAATGTCATATAAAAACTATAAACCATATGGTAGGATAAATATTAAAAATCGTCAGTGGCCTAATAAATTAATAGACAAAGCACCAATTTGGTGTAGTGTTGATTTAAGAGATGGTAATCAATCTCTTCCAATTCCAATGAACGTAGATGAGAAGGTTAAATTATTCAAATTACTTGTTAACATTGGCTTTAAAGAAATAGAAGTTGGTTTTCCTTCTGCCTCAAATACAGAATATCAATTTTTAAGAACATTAATAGAAGATAATCTTATTCCAGATGATGTAACTATTCAAGTTTTAACCCAATCACGAGAACATTTAATAAAGAAGACCTTCGAAAGTCTTAAGGGAGCAAAAAAGGCTATCGTTCATCTTTATAATTCAACCTCGATTTTACAACGAAGGGTTGTTTTTAAGAAAAGCAAGCAAGAAATAATTGATATTGGAGTTACTGGTGCAAAACTTCTAATGATAGAGAAGGACAAATACCCTGAGACAGATTTCACATTTGAATACTCTCCTGAGAGTTTTACTGGAACTGAACTTGAGTATTCACTTCAAATTTGCGAAGCTATCTTGGATGTTTGGAAACCAACTCCATCAAATAAGGCAATTTTAAACTTACCATCTACAGTTGAAATGGCTACTCCGAATATTTATGCAGATCAAATTGAATGGTTCTGCGCAAACGTTAAGAATAGGGAAAATATTATTATAAGTCTTCATACTCATAACGATCGTGGTACTTGTACTGCAGCCTCAGAGCTTGGAGTTCTTGCAGGTGCTGATCGAGTTGAAGGCACTTTATTTGGTAATGGTGAGCGAACTGGAAATCTTGATCTTATGGTAATGGCTCTAAACATGCATGTTCAAGGAATAAATCCTGAATTAGATTTTTCAAATCTTTATGAAATTGTAGATGTCTATGAGACCTGTACTAAAATTACAGTACATGATCGTCATCCATATGCTGGCAAACTTGTATATACTGCTTTTTCTGGTTCACACCAAGATGCAATTAAGAAAGGACTTAAAGCCCTTAAGGATGAGGTTAATAATTTCTGGGAAGTTCCTTATCTTCCAATTGACCCACATGATGTCGGTCGAGATTATGAAGAAGTTATTCGTATTAACAGTCAATCTGGTAAGGGTGGTGCCGCCTTTATAATGGAAAATGAATTTGGTTTTATTTTGCCCAAAGCTATGCAGTCTGATTTTGGCAGACTCGTAAAAAACAAAACCGACCTTCTTGGCACAGAACTTTCCGGGAATCAAATTTATGATTTATTTGAAAAAGAATACCTAAATATTAAATCTCCAAATTTATTAAAAAATTATACAATTCAATCAGCACAAAATGTAGAAACAGATGAAAATATTGTAGACATTCAAGCATTAATCTCTGTAAGTGGAAAAGAAATGAATATTTCTGGTGTAGGAAATGGCCCTGTAGATGCCATATTTAATGCGCTACATGCTTCAAATATTACTGGTTATAACTTTATATCTTACGACGAACATGCCCTTGGCAGTGGTTCTAACTCAAAAGCAGCCACTTATATACAGATAGAGTACAACGATAAAAGGTATTTTGGAGTTGGTGTTTCTGCAAATATAGATACATCATCACTAAATGCATTATTTAGTGCTATTAATAGGAAAGGTTAATTGCACCAATCCTGGCACAATAATAAAAGGAGTTTGAGCTTTCGCTCAAACTCCTTTTATCATTGTTATTGCAGGTATGACAATCATGATATTCTTTTTACGGTCCCTACCAAACATAATATCACCTAATGAAACGTTGATAATACATTGTTTTAGCTTTTACGACAAAAATGTACAAAAGCTATTTTGCAAGTTCAAAATAAAAACTTGTAAAAATGTGAATATTATGTTATAAATATTAATAAATAATTAACATACACTTTTTAAATTTTTATATAACTATGAAAGGAGAAATTACATGTCAAAATATATCTTAAAAAGAATTGTTTCTAGCATTGTCACCTTATGGGTAGTTATTACAGCAACGTTTATACTTGCACACGTAATTCCTGGTGGTCCTTTTGATAGGGACAAGGTTCTTCCACCAGAAGTAATGAAAAACATTCAACAAAGATATAATTTAGATAAATCCCTATTGTGGCAGTATCAGGATTACATTAGTCATTTAGTAAAATTAGATCTTGGACCATCTTTTCAACAAAGAGGAACATCAGTTAATGATATTGTTAATAGAGGCTTCCCTGTGTCTGCAAGGCTCGGAGTTGTTGCTGTTTCTATATCATTAGTATTTGGAATAATTCTTGGTATAATATCCGCTTACAAACAAGGCAAGTGGGAGGACAACCTGTCAATGTTTATAAGTACATTAGGCGTTACCATCCCCTCCTTCGTTGTTGCTACTCTCCTTATATATTTTTTTGGAGAAAAGCTAAGGTGGCTTCCGGTATTTGGCCTCTCAAGTCCGAAACACTATATTCTACCTGCCATTGCCTTATCAGGTTTTTCCATGGCTTTTGTATCAAGGCTTATAAGATCAAGTTTGCTTGAGGTTATTCGTCAGGATTATATTAGAGCTGCAAGAGCAAGAGGTTTATCTGAAATGTCAATTGTTTTTGTGCATTCATTAAGAAATGCTGTACTCCCTGTAATAACCTATATTGGGCCTTTAATAGCAGCAATTTTAACTGGAAGTTTTGTAGTAGAAAGGATTTTTACAATACCTGGTTTGGGTAGATCCTTTGTAGATAGCATATCTAACAGAGATTATACTTTAGTCCTCGGAGTAACAGTTTTCTACAGTATATTATTAATTATATGTAATCTTTTAGTAGATATCATTTATGCATTAGTTGATCCTAGGATAAACATTGAAGGGTAGTGGTAATAATGACTGAGAATACATTAAAGAAAACACCTAATTTTAAGCCCGTAAGTATTGAGAAAAGAAAAAGTCATATAACCACAAGGGAGAGCCAAACTTACTGGCAAGATGCAGTTCGAAGACTTAAAGAGAACAAAATTGCTATGATTTCAGTATGTATGATTATTCTTGTCATTATTCTGGCTATAGTTGGCCCCTTTATAAGCAAATTTGATTATGCCACAAATGACCTTCTAAATTCAAACAAGTGGCCAGACAAAATTCATTGGTTTGGAACTGATGAATTAGGCAGAGATTTATTTGTAAGAGTTATGTACGGAGCTAGAATATCCCTTTCTGTAGGTTTCGTAGCTGCATTTATTAATCTCACTATAGGTGTATTTTATGGTGGTATTGCAGGTTACTATGGTGGAAATGTAGATAATATAATGATGCGTATTGTAGATGTTCTTTATAGTATACCAATGATGCTATATGTAATACTTTTAATGGTAGTTCTAGGAAAGAGCCTCCTAAATGTATTCATAACTCTCGGAATTATATATTGGGTTGGAATGGCCCGTATTGTACGTGGGCAAGTATTATCTCTAAAAGAACAAGAATTTGTATTGGCGGCAAAAGCTGCAGGTGCCAGTAAGTTTAGAATTATTTTAAGACATCTAATTCCTAATTCAATGGGTGCTATAATAGTTACTTTAACCCTCTCTATACCTGAGGCTATTTTTACAGAAGCTTTTTTAAGCTTCATTGGTCTTGGAGTTGCAGCTCCAATGTCAAGTTGGGGGACCCTGTGTAACGATGCATTAGCAACTTATAAAACATATCCTTATCAATTGTTTATTCCTGCTTTAGCTATTTCAATAACAATGATTGCTTTTAACCTATTTGGTGACGGTTTAAGAGATGCCCTTGACCCAAAGATGAGAAAGTAGGTGAATTACCGTGGAAAAAATATTAGAAATCAAAAATTTAAATACATCTTTTTTTACTCATGTTGGAGAAGTAAAAGCTGTTAGAAATGTCTCTATTACTCTCGAAAAAGGCTGTGCTTTAGGTATTGTCGGAGAATCTGGTAGTGGAAAATCTGTAACAATGCTCTCTATAATGAAATTATTAACTGAGAATGGTAAGTTAACTAAAGGTCAAATTATATTTGATAAAACTGATATAACAAATTACAACAATAAAGCAATGAGAAATATCCGTGGAAATGCTATAAGTATGATATTTCAAGATCCTATGACCTCTCTTAATCCAGTTCTTACTATTGGAAAACAGATGGTAGAACCTATTATGCATCATAAAAAGCTTTCAAAACAAGAAGGTAAAAAGATTGCAATAGCTATGCTTAAACTTGTTGGGATCTCAAGCCCTGAAACAAGATTAAAGCAATATCCCCATGAATTTTCAGGTGGCATGAGGCAAAGAGTGATGATTGCAATAGCTCTATCATGCAACCCCAAACTAATAATTGCTGATGAACCAACAACTGCACTTGATGTGACTATTCAGGCTCAAATCCTGGAGCTCTTTAAGGATATAAGAAAAAAACTTAATACTTCTATAATTTTGATAACTCATGATCTCGGAATTGTAGCAGATCTTTGCGACAGTGTTAATGTAATGTATGGTGGATGTATAGTTGAACGAGGAAGCACAAGAGAAATTTTTTATAATGCAAAACACCCTTATACATGGGGACTTTTAAATAGTGTTCCCAATCCTAAGAATTTGATTAGAGAAAAGCTAAAGCCTATAGATGGACAACCGCCTGATCTATTGGACCCCCCTATAGGATGTCCCTTTGCTCCAAGATGTGACTATGCTATGGAAGTATGTTTGAATGACATGCCTGAGGATTTTGCAATTAAAGAGGAGAATTCAGATAGTAGCATTCACAGTGCTGCTTGTTGGCTTAATCATCCTGATGCCCCAAAGATAGAAAGACCACCTAGGAAGGAGCAGCCATTATGAGTGATTCAGAATATTTATTGTCAATAAAAAACCTAACAAAATATTTTCCAGTTAAAAAAAAGCTTTTCAGTAAAGAAGTTAGTTTTGTAAAGGCAGTTGACGATATAAGCTTTGATATAAAAAAAGGAGAAACTTTAGGTCTAGTAGGCGAATCTGGTTGCGGAAAGACAACCTGTGGTAGAACTCTTTTAAAGCTATACGAACCAACCTCTGGTGAAATAATATACAATGGGCAACATATTGAAACCCTTTCTCCTAAAGAAATGCTTTCTTTTAGAAAAAAAATGCAAATAATATTTCAAGACCCATATGCTTCTTTAGACTCTAGAATGACGGTTGGTGATATTATAGGTGAAACAATTGATATTCATAAACTTTCAACTGGAAATGTTCGCAAAGAAAGAATTAAACAACTATTAGATATTGTTGGACTTAATAACGAACACATAAATAGATACCCCCACGAATTTTCTGGTGGCCAAAGACAACGAATAGGCATTGCTAGAGCTCTAGCAATTGAACCAGATTTTATCGTATGTGATGAACCTATTTCGGCTCTTGATGTTTCTATCCAGGCTCAAATAGTAAATATGTTAGAAGATCTACAGCAAAACATGGGTCTTACTTATCTTTTTATTGCTCATGACTTATCTATGGTAAAACATATTTCAAAAAGAGTTGGAGTAATGTACTTAGGTAAAATGATGGAGATTGGTGAGAGCAACGAGGTATATTTACATCCTTTGCATCCATACACCCAAGCACTTTTATCATCAATACCATTACCAGACCCTGATGAAGCTGCCTTAAGTAAAAGAATTATACTTCAAGGTGATATTCCAAGTCCTATTGATCCACCTGTTGGATGCAGGTTCTCCGGTAGATGCAAATTTGTTAAAGATATTTGCAGCCAAGTAACACCAGTATTAAAAAATATGGGTGGAGACCATAACGTTGCTTGCCATCTTTACTAAATGAGAGGAGTGATGTCTTACTTCATAAAATATACAATTATTCAATTAAAAGGGGGATGTTAATTTTGAACAAGAAAAGCCTAAGTAAAAAAATGACTCTAGCTCTATGCATCGCAGTTACTATGTCCACATTATCAGGGTGTGCAAGCAAAACATCTGTAAAGGAAACTACAAAAGATGAGCAATCTATTGTTTATAATTTGGAAGCCGAACCAGATTCAATAGATCCAGGTCTTCTTACCACTGTAGGTGGAATGACTGTGGCAAATCAGATTTTTGAGGGCCTTATGAGACTGGATGAAAACAATAAGCCGGTACTTGCTGCTGCTGAAAAAGTTGATTATAATGCTGCAACTCCCACAAAATACGTGTTTCATATAAGAAAAGATGCTAAATGGTCAGATGGAAAAGCTTTGACCGCAAAAGATTTTGAATATGCATGGAAAAGAGTTTTAAATCCCAAAACTGCTTCAGATTATGCAAACCAGTTATATTACTTAAAAAATGGTCAAGCATACAATGCTGGTAAAGCTAAAGAGAGCAATGTTGGGGTAAAAGCAATAGATAATTATACTCTAGAAGTTAATTTAGAAGCTCCAACACCATATTTTTTGCAACTATGTGCACTTTCAACCTTAATGCCTGTAAGGCAGGATATAGTAGAAAAAAGCCCTGAAAAATGGACACTCACTCCTGCAACCTTCATAGGAAATGGTCCATTCAAACTTACTTCATGGACTCATGATTCTAGTATGGAATATGTAAAAAACGATAATTACTGGGATAAATCTCATGTTAAACTTGATAAAATGAAATTTGTAATGATAGTTCAAACTACTTCTGCTCTTGCTGCTTTTGAAACAGGAGAAGTAGATTACCTTGATGATTTACCAAGTAACGACATACCAAAATTAATTAGTGATAAAAAGGCTGTCTCAGTACCATATATAGGTAATTATTATATATCTCTTAATAACAAATTAAAGGGTTTAGATAATCCTAAGGTTAGAAAAGCATTATCTTTAGCTATCGATAGATCTCTACTTATTGAAGCAGTATGGAAAGATCCTCGTAAACCCGCAACTGCATGGATTCCTTATGGTATTTCTGATTCGAATGCGGATAAACAATTTAGAACTGTTGGTGGAGATTTTTATAAAGGGACAGCTGACGTAGCACAGGCAAAGAAACTTCTTGCTGAAGCAGGTTACCCTAATGGAAAAGGCTTCCCTGTATTTGAATATGCCTATAATAAAAATGAGACGCATGCAAAAGTAGCACAAGCGCTTCAAGATATGTGGAAAAAGAATTTAGGTATAACTGTTAAATTAACCGAAGTGGATTGGAAAGTATTCGTTCCACAAAGAAAATCAGGAAACTATCAAATATGTAGAGATGGATGGATTGGTGACTATATGGATCCAATGACCTTCATGGATATTTTAGTAAGTAAAGATGGAAATAATGACCCTAAATACAGTAATCCAAAATACGATGCGCTAATACTTAGTGCAAAGAAAGAAAAAGACCCTATTAAGAGAATGGCAATTCTTCATGATGCAGAAAAAATAATGATGGATGATATGCCATTAATTCCAATAGCTTTCTATGTTAGTAATGTAGCTTGTAAAACATATGTAAAGGGAGTTCGTAAAATACCTACTGGTATGATGTACTTTGACAGAGCATATGTCGAAGGTAAATCTGCAGCAGAATAGTTTAATGAGAAAGCCGGGGGTTACCCGGCTCTTTTCTTTTAAACTTAATAATTACAAAAAGATAGGAGGTGACCTAGAATGTTAAAGAATATTCTTTTAGATTATTTAAAAAATGCTAAACTTAAATATTCAATTTATATTAAAGACCTAAAAAGCGGCGATGTTATTTGCGGCATAAATCAGTTCCAAATAGTACCCTCTGCATCTATTATAAAACTTTTTATTATGGGAGCAACTTTAGAAGTAGCATCGACCGAAACTTTATCTTTAAAAGACAGAATAATATTAACTGATCAAGAAAAGGTTCCTTATAGTATTTTATCTCTACTTGACGATGAAAATTCATATACTATAAAGGATTTAATTTTATTAATGATTATACAAAGTGACAACACAGCAACTAACAAACTTATTGATATCATAGGCTTTGATGCTATTAATACATTCATCAAAAAATATAAATTTAACAATACTATTTTGCAAAGAAGGATGATGGACTATAAATCAAGAAGTATAGGAAGAGAGAATTTATGCAATCTTTGCGATGCCTCTTTCTTCCTAGAACTCATCTATAATGGTAAACTCATTGATGAAGAATATAGTTCTCTCATGGTGAATTTCTTAACAGAGCAATTAGACGGTTCAATGATGAGAATTAATTTACCTTCTGATACTACTATAGCCAATAAAACAGGAGATTTAGAACTTTTAAAACACGATGTAGGTATTGTATTTACTCCTGAAACTGATTATATTTTTTCTATGTTTACTTGGGAAGCTCTCAGCGATAAATACGCAAAAGACTTAATAGGTAATGTTTCCAAAATAACCTACGATTATTTTATGACTGGAGGAAAATAATATGAAAATTACTGATATTGAAATAAGCTCTATTTCTGTGCCTTTAAAACGCCCCTTTAAAACCGCTTTAAGAACAGTAAATTCGGTAGAAGATACTATTGTTATGATTAAAACAGATTCTGGTAACATTGGCTTTGGTGAAGCACCACCTACTGGTGTTATAACTGGTGACACTAAAGGAGCTATAATTGGTGCAATCGACGATCATATTAAGAAAGCTATTATTGGTATGAACGTCGAGCATTTTGAAGAAATCATGATTAAATTAAACAAATGTGTTGTAAAAAATACTAGTGCCAAAGCCGCTATCGATATAGCTCTTTATGATCTTTATGGGCAACTATATAAAACGCCATTGTATAAGTTACTGGGTGGTTATAAAAAAGAACTTATAACTGATATCACCATAAGTGTTAATGATCCTCATGAAATGGCTAAAGATAGTCTCAATGCAATAGGACTTGGCTATAAAACTTTAAAAATAAAAGTTGGGAAAGATTCAAGTACTGATATATTAAGGTTAAAGGCGGTGCGAGATATTGTTGGATATAACGTGAATATAAGAATTGATGCAAATCAGGGCTGGAAACCTAAAGAAGCTATTTTGACTCTCCGAAAAATTGAAGACGCAGGGCTAAATATTGAGTTTGTTGAACAACCTGTGGATGCTCATGACATAGAAGGATTAAAATTTGTAACCGACAATATTTCTATTCCAGTTATGGCCGATGAGAGTGTTTTTTCCCCCATGGATGCTTTGAAAATTATGCAGATTAGAGCCGCAGATCTTATCAATATAAAATTAATGAAAACTGGTGGAATTTATAATGCTTTAAAGATATGCTCCATTGCAGAAATATATGGCACCGAATGTATGATTGGTTGCATGTTAGAATCAAAGATTAGTGTTACAGCTGCAGCACATCTTGCATCCTCTAGAAGTATTATAACAAAAATAGATTTAGATGGACCAATACTATGTTGCAAAGACCCCATAATAGGCGGTGCAATTTTTAATGAAAGCATTATAGAGCTATCAACTGCACCAGGCCTTGGAATTAGAGGGGTAAATTCTAATTTTTTAGTGTAGATGTATTAGCTAATGTTGATATCGTAGCTGGCCTTTTGTCAAATAAGTATACTAAAAAGAACGTTATAAGGCAAAGTGGCCATTCTAAATATATTGGATGAGATACTATATGAGTTTGTGGGATAAATACCCATGCTACAAGTATTAATATACCAACAGATAAAGTCCAGACAGCTGCACTCTTTTTACATAGTCTTGGTGCAAACATCGTAAATATAACCAAAATAGTAAATGCAGTAGTTAGAGATAATCCTATAAGTAATGTATTTAAAATTCCTACAACAGTACTAGCAAGTAAGTAAGTAATAATGCTTATTATTAAAATAATAACACGTGAATACAATAACTCTTGTTTTTTAGTTAAATCAGTTTTTACATATACTTTCATTACATCGTTAATTACTAGTGTTGCACTACCTAAAAGTAAACCTACAGCTGTAGACACGTCTGCAGCCCATAGTCCCGATAACGTAATTCCTGCAACGAATGGATTAAGTGACATAACAACCTTAGGCAGAGCCATCGCAGCGTTGGGAAGACCTGGGAACTCTGTAGCTGCAACAATTCCATATAAGGCTGCTATAAATCCCACAGGAAGAATAAATAAAGCACCAAGTAGGTACCCCCTTCTTGCTGTATTACCATTTTTAGCTGCAAATGATACTTGAACAACTGCTTGATTAGACATAGACTGAGTAATCATAACAACAAACCAAGCGAGTACTACTGCTCCACCAACACCCGCAATAGGATTGAACCATGGAGTATTAGGATTAAGTTTTAAAACTATATTACTCATTCCTCCAACATTATGAACTGCAGCTATGGCTCCTATAACAAGTCCTATATAGATAACTATAACATTTATAATATTACTTAAGCCAGCTGCCCAATATCCTCCTATAAGAGTAATACTAACAAAAACCACAGCTGTCGTAAGCATTCCAATTTTAAAGCTAAATATATTTGGTAATAATGCATTTAATATTGATGCTCCTGCAATATATTGAAGAGAAGTAATAACTATTTGAATAACTAGTTGTCCAACTACCCCTAATAATTTTCCTGATTTACCATAACATTTACCTAATAATTCAGGAACAGTAGTTATAGTCATTTTTCTGAATTTTTTTGCTACAACCAACCCTGCAAAAGCTGCACCAGCAGCCCATGCTGCATTATACATACCTGCAGAGATTCCTTTTGTATAAGCACTTTCTGCAACACCTACTGTTGAAGCCCCACCTATTGCAAGTCCTGCAACCATAACTGCAACAACTGTAGTGGGCATACCTCTACCTGCGAGTAAAAAGCCTTCAGCCCCTCCCTTTTTAGATAATCTAGTAGAATACCATGAAACGCAAAGTAACATTACAATGTATAAAATCACTATAATTAACGGTATATTCATTATTTCCCCCTTTTAACAATTTTATCTATTATTATAACATACTTCTGACAATCATAAGCATTCTATATGTCAATTAAGTAACAATACTGAAAATTCCCTCAAACTATAAGTTTGAAGGAATATAAAATAACTAACTACTTCTATTAATTTTTATGCCGTTGCCTTACTTAATGCATCCGCCACAGCACTCATGATTCCATTGCTGGTATGTGTAGCACCTGATACTGCGTCAACATTTGATGATTGTGCTTGTACAATTTCTTGTGGAACAATATTAACTGGTTGCTTATAGCTATCATTTATGGAAGCAACGTCCACCTTTGTAATCTTATCATTATTTATACTAACTGACACAGTTATAGCAGACATATACCCATTTCCAGTGCCTGTATATGTTCCATCTTTATATTTTGAATTAGCTGCACTTGATGGTGCTGTTTTAGCGTTGTTACTATTAGAAGTTGTCCCAGTCTCATCGCTATTTTGAGTAGTTTGAGGTTGAGTATCATCACTATTTTTAGTTGTATTATCACCTTGATTAGTAGTGCTCTTGCTTGTAATTGAAGTTGGCGCTTTAATATTAGCACTTATTACGTTACCAAGTACATTACTACCACCATATAATGCTGTAAAAGCAACAATTGCAATTGAACTAGCAAATACTGGATTAAAATTTTCATCCTTATAACTTATTTTTGGATTGCTTCTTGGACAAATATCTATGCATTTTAAGCAATTTATACAATCTCCACTGCTTACCTCCGACCTTTTATAAAGATTTATTCCCATGGAACAATTATTTGTACATATTCTACACTTTCCACATTTTTCTGTAGGTTTATTTATTTTAACCTTTCTCAATTTTGATATTATTGCAAACATTGCTCCAAGTGGACATAAATACCTACAAAAAAATCTTTCTATAAATATAGCTCCTAGAGTTATGAATGCTAAAAGTAAGAACCCAATAAAATAATTTACTATAGCCTTTGGAAAACTAGTTACCAAAGCAAAAGCATCCCAAGGGCTACTGTTATCAAATAAAGTATTACCCTTTGTCCAAATAACAATAACTATAAATACTAAAATAATGTACTTTAATAATTTTAAAGTTTTATCCAATTTTCCATTAACTTTAAATTTTATTTTGAATACCTTATTAGAAATCATATATAAAAAATCATTAAATGATCCAAAAGCACAAAACCAACCACAAAAGAACCTTCCAAAAAATATAGTAATGGGGATAATTGCCACAGCAGCAATTAATCGTGGAAAAGCTTCAATAAAATTAAAATTTCCTTTAAGAATCATAGTGTAAATTAACTTTACTTGACCAAATGCTAACGCAAACAAACCTGGAAGTAAAATAAAAAATGCAATCTGTGTGATATGCCTAAATATTTGTATCTCTGATATTTTTTGTTTCATAATCTCTCTCCTTTTATAACTCATTATAATTTTCATAACAAAAACTATAATTTAATTATTTTACAATTCACTTATGCAGAACTTTATTAATAGTGAACTAAAAAGCATATTTGTTACCTCCTTATAATTAGATTGCTTAACTTTTTCTACATTTTCAATTATACAAACCCTAACTTAGAATAACTTGAGAATTAGTTGAGAATTTACTAAGAATAAAGTAAATAAATTGTATCTACATACATATCTAAAACCTACTACCTTCATATAAAATAAAAAGAACAGACCTTATAATAAGGCCTGTCCTAAAATATAAATAAAGCTTGATTATTCAATAATCGACTCCCCTTTTAAATGATGCAACCGAGGAAATCTTTAACCCGTGGGTTTTCTGGGTTAATAAAGAAGGAATCCGGATTACCTTCTTCTACAATTTTGCCTTCATCCATGAATATTATTCTGTCTGCTACTTCCTTTGCAAAACCCATTTCATGAGTTACAACTAGCATTGTCATTCCTTCCTTTGCCAATTGTTTCATGATCTTTAATACACCTCCCACAAGTTCTGGATCAAGTGCAGAGGTTGGCTCATCAAACATTATTAACCTTGGTCTCATAGCAAGTGAACGGGCAATAGCTACTCTTTGTTTTTGCCCACCAGAGAGCATTGCTGGGTAAAAATCCTTTTTATCCAGTAATCCTACTTTATCAAGTAATTCCTCAGCAAGATCTACAGCTTCTTGCTTTTTTATTCTTTTCACTTGAATAGGTCCTTCAATGATATTTTCCAAAACTGTCTTATGTGGAAACAGATAAAAATGCTGAAATACCATCCCCACGTTTTGACGCATTTTATTAATAGCATTTTCCTTATGTACAACTAACTCTTCTTCAAAATATATTTGTCCACTCTCACTCTTTTCAAGAA
>DHIM01000213.1 GCA_002403785.1 Clostridium sp. UBA4746 | reverse complement strand
AAAGATGACAAAATCACTGTAGGTTTTGAAGGATGCCTTGAATGCGGAGCTTGCAGGATCGCATGTCCTAATAATAATATTGACTGGAACTATCCTCGTGGTGGGTTTGGGATACAGTTTAGGTTAGCTTAAAAAATTAAACAATATAAAAAAGCAGAAGTTTTGAAAAACTCCTGCTTTTTTATATTGTTAATTTGTATTTCCTTCTCAAATAAATTGTTTTACTTGAATAAGTGTCCTCATTTCTTCATCGATTTCTTAAGCCATTGGTTTATAGTAATACTTTTTATTTCGTAATTGATATTAGTAATCCAATAACTACAGCAAGATGACACTTTAATCCAACCTTACCAATAAAGAATTCAATGGTTACTTTTCCAATATAGTCATTTGAGTCCCATTGTATAAGCTTCGCATTAAGATAGTTAATCCACTAATATGATACATAGGTGATACTAGAAGCCAATTATCCATCATTGTTACCCCAAAACTTTTTCGAGATGCCTTTACATGCGCATAAAACTGTTCCCACCTAAGAGGAACTGATTTGAATTCCCCTGTTGTAGCACTTGTATTCATTATAACAGCAATGCTTTCAGCCTCTGTCAAGTTAGTATTTAACATCAGTACCTCTTTTCCCAAAAGTTGAAGTGCTAAAAAGAAGAGTGCCATGGTAACAGAGTTATTTGAATAAATAGCAACTCTTCTCTCAGCTTTTACATAGGATGAAAGTTTTTCAGTAAGTTCTGTTACGTGTTCGTAAACTTCATGAAAAGTTAAATCATTAATGAACTTTTTATTGGGGCTTTCAAATTATGTTTTTTAAGCCAATTCATCTTATCTCACCTTACAAATTTTTTTATGGGAATTTTGGAAATTCTTCAAAATTAGGGTCTCGTTTTTCTTTAAAGGCATCTCGACCTTCTTTTGCTTCCTCTGTAGTATAAAATAATAAAGTAGCATCTCCTGCTAATTGTTGCAAACCAGCTAATCCATCTGTATCTGCATTAAATGATGCTTTTAAGAAACGTAGTGCAGTTGGCGAATGATGCATTATTTCTTTTGCCCATTTCACTGTTTCTTTTTCTAACTCATCAAAGGGAACCACTGTATTCACAAGGCCCATATCTAGAGCTTCTTTAGCAGTGTATTGACGGCATAAATACCAAATTTCGCGTGCTTTTTTATGCCCAACAATACGTGCTAAATATCCTGCTCCATATCCACCGTCAAAAGAACCCACTTTGGGTCCGGTTTGCCCGAATTTAGCGTTTTCAGAGGCTATTGTTAAATCGCATACTATATGTAATACATGTCCACCACCAATTGCATATCCATTAACCATTGCAATAACTGGCTTTGGGAGGATTCTAATCAAATGTTGCAAATCTAAAACATTTAAACGTGGAATATTGTCATCACCAACATATCCTCCATTTCCACGTACTTTTTGATCTCCTCCTGAGCAAAACGCTTCCTTATCCTCACCTCGACTATGATTAGCGCCAGTTAAAATAACCACACCGATTTTACTGTCTTCACGAGCTATAGTAAACGCTTGAATTAATTCCATTATAGTTTTAGGACGAAAGGCATTACGTACCTCAGGGCGGTTAATTGTAATTTTTGCAATTCCATCATATGTTTCATATTTAATATCTTCATAATTACGGTTTGAATCCTTCCAATCAAATTTATTCATAGTTTTCACTCCTTTAAATTAGTTATAAAAATTTATTTAAGACTTCTACAAACGCATTAGTATCTTCTATATGGGTATTATGGCCACAACCATTTATTACGATATGCTTTACTCTACTATTCAACTTTTCAAAATTCTTACCAATTTCTCTATTTTTGATCATATTCCCCACTGATATATAATATTGGCATAGATGATTTGGCTATTTGCTTTTTTAGACATGGAAATTTTCCTTGGCCAGTGCCTTTCAGGGTGTTTGAAAGCGCTCTAGTACTATTTCCTAACCGTCTTTTGTTTATTTCATTAATCATAGCCCTTGGTAACCTTCTTTGTGATTTAAAAATTCTTAAATCGCTCCAATATTGATTGAACCATTTTACCCCATTGGCCTCTATACTTTTTGCTAAATTTAAATCATTTCTGCGACGTTTTAATCGATTTAAAAATCCTACTTCACCATAAGACGCATTTTCTAAAATCAGCTTATCAATTTCTTTTGGATAAGTCAAAGCATAGGCTAATGCAATACGACCACCCATAGAATAACCTAACATTGAATATCTCTTTAAACCTAATTGAAAAATGAGCATATTTAAATGCTTAAGCATTACTTTCAAGGAATAATATTTACAAGGCTTAGGTTTATCATTTTTTCCATGTCCAATTAGATCTATTAATATCAATTGATGCCCACGTATTTTAATAAATTCCCAGGTGCTAAGATTTTCCGAAAAGCCATGTAAACAAATGATCGGTTTCCCTTCACCCTTTACTTCAATGTTATATTTAATATTTTCAATTTCAATAAACATACTATCACCCTCGTATAATGTAGTTGTAGGCATTGATAATAAATCAGTCATAACAAATACGAATATCATAACTAATATCTTATCTAACGTTCGCAACTCATAATTTGTTTTTAATTAATCTCATCTTAATTCTGATTGTTACCAATTAATAATATTGGATACTGGAAATCAGTTATTACACAATGATATAATATCTCCTGAATAGAGAAGATAGATGTAATCACCCTGAGAGGTAAGTAATTACCTATACTCGTAAGTTAGCGTATCGTTCCATCAGTGAGTTTTCTGTGTTTTAGCTGGTTGGGTTTCCAATCTTGGAACTACCCGTGTCACAAACGAGGTTGCAGCCTCACTGATAGAAGTGGAATCTCTGCCCTATCTTATTTTTTTCTAAGGAGATGTTAAATATGTCAAAATACCTAAATAGTCTTGTAGTAGGCATCGATGTTGCTTCTGAATTTTCCTTTGCCTCAATTCTTACTCCTGATGGTAGTCAGTATAGAAAGCCTTTTAAAATTTTCCATACTGCACTTGGTTTCAACTACTTAATTGAGCAAATAAAAAAAGCAGAAGAAGAGTTTTCCACAAAGCCTGTGTTCTTTATGGAGTCCACAGGCGTGTATCATCTAACTCTTTTCCACTTTCTTAAAGATAAGAAGTTTGAGACTTTCATTATCAATCCTCTTGTTACTAATTGTAACAAAAATAAGGAGATTAGGAAAGTGAAAAATGATAGAAGCGATGCATTATCTATCGCAAAATTAGGTAAATTCCAAGATATAAAAGTTTCATCTGATACAGATATCAAAATTTTCACACTAAAGTTATTAGTTCGTGATTACTATAAACTTATTGATACTAGATCTGGGTTTTAAAAAAAGCTTAGTGGTTCTCTGTGTATATCTTTTAGTGGATATCAAAAGGTATTTTCTAACACCTGTGGATTAGTTTCAATTAAAATATTGAAGAAATATCCTACTCCGCAGGCAGTTATTTTAGCTCCAAAGCAAGATATTATTAATATCTTGCTTAATTCAAGGAAGGGTCTTAAGTGGGCTGAAAAAAAATATTCTAACCTCGTAGAGGCTTCTGAGAATGCTCAGTTTGTTAGTTTATCATCACCATGGTTATCAGTATCAATTACCACTTCTATAGCAATCTATGAAGCTATTGATGCTGAAATAGCTACGCTTTTAAAAAAGATTAAATGTTTCATAGACAGTGATGAAATGTCCCTTGCTTTCCGCAAAAATATATTGTTGCTAATGTCCATACCAGGTATAGGTTATAATACTGCAATAACAATATTAGCTGAAATTGGTGGCATTGATAAATTTATCACCCCAAAGAAGCTTGTAGCTTTTTTCGGAGTCGATCCTGCTGTTAATGAATCTGGCCAGTTTAAAGGCGATAAAGTTAAAATATCTAAACGTGGCACAAGATTTGGTAGAAGAGCGCTATATGCAGTTGCCTTGGCTTCCATTAGAATTAGAATGAAGCGTAATGGTGAGGCCACAAATCATGTTTTACTTAAATACTATAAAGAAAACCTAAATGGTAAAAAGGCAAAAGTCGCTTTGGTTGCAGTTATGCACAAGCTTATTAAATATCTATTTGCTGTTTTAAAAAATCAACAAGAGTACCGAGTTAGAGATCCAAAACTACACCAGAAAATGTTCTTAGAGAACAAAAACAATCAAGCAGCTTAATTAATTATTTAACAACCATTTTTTGTCATCATTCGTATTTGCAAATGGTCTTTTTGTTGTGCTTAAAACTAATTCAAATAAATTTCAAACTAATAGTTGACTTTAACTAGCTGGTCTACAATGTTGTGTATTTATCATGTAATATTTTACTTAACTCTGAATTAATTTTTACCTCAATCAACTTAATTCCGTCCATTGTCAATGCATCATTGAAGCACTCCTCAAAGGATTGATAATTTCTTGCTTCATAATATATTGTATTATATAAAGTTTTTACACCTTCAAAATTTATTCCCTGCGGTGTTAAAAATAAGTGTTCAAAATGTTTCTCTTTACTTTGAGGTAAATACCTGAAAATTCCGCCCCCATCATTATTCAATAACAGGATAATTAAATTTAATTTATGTGTCTTTCCGATTAATAATCCATTTAAATCATGGTAAAATGCCAAATCACCTATTAACAGAATCGTTGGATTATTTGAAGTAGATATACCTAGTGCAGTGGAAACAGTACCATCAATTCCATTTGCCCCTCTATTACATAACACCTTTATATTTTGATTACGGGCTTCAAAAAAATAATCCATATCACGTATTGACATACTATTTGCTACAACTAATCTACTTTTTTCTGGCAGCATACTTTGTAACTTTTGAATTAGTTTTCCTTCAAATAAGTCCTCTTCATCCTTTGCGCCCTTCAATTGTTCACGCATTTGTTTTTGATATCTTAACCACTTGTCTAAATATTCTCTGTTACTATTCTCTATACAAATAGACTCAGCAAACAATTTTGGTGAGGTAATAATATATCTTTTCGTTGACAATGATGGGTTACAATATTGAAAACTTTCACCTACTTGTATATATAAAGCCTCATGATTCAGAGTCAAAAACTGCTGCAACCGCTTTGAAACAGGCACTTGCCCAAGGTGAATAATAAATTCAGGCTCTAATTCTCTTTTAATATCATCATTTTTTAAAAAGGCATCATAGCTATCAATAATAATATCTTTTGAGTAATTTCGAAGATTTGAAATTGGATCAGCAAGTATTGGTGCTTCTAACCGTTCTCCTAGTTCTAACACTTCTTTATGATAGTTTGAATAAGCATCTCCACCACAGATTATAATTCCATTTTTATTTTTAAAAATGGAGACATCCAAAGAAATTTGATTCTCTCCTTGACTGAATTCAAATTTCTTTTTTGCGCGTCCCACAGTAAAATCAAGCTTACTTAAATCTGGAGTTAGAGGGCCCCGAATTGGTACATTAATGTGGATTACCCCATATTCTTTTGACATAGCACTTGCATATGATTTTTGCATCACCACACGTACATATCTATACATACTTTCACTTTCTTCAGGAAGCGCCAATTCTTCATAATATTTTGTAAAATTATCAAATATTTTATTTTGATCAATTGTTTGTGGTGCCCCCACATTACGAAGTTCATGTGGGCGATCAGCTGTTAAAACAATTAATGGTACTCCTGAATACTTTGCTTCCACAATTGCAGGTAAATAATTCGCCACAGCGGAACCTGAAGTACAAACTAATACCACAGGTCTAGCCTGTTCTTTAGCTATACCTAGCGCAAAGAAACCTGCAGAACGCTCATCAATATTTACATAAATTTTAAAATCATGTTCACAAAATAATATAGATAGGGGTGTAGATCGTGAACCTGGACTAACTACAACTTCACGCACACCTAATTGATATAGTTCGTCAACTAACGCGGCAATATAATTTGTCATTTGTTTCTCCTCTTAACTATAAACTTTCAATTATTGTTTTTAATTTATCCTTTGTTTCAATATATTCAACTTCACAATTTGATTTATCCACTATTCCACAGCCTGCATAGGCATATACTATATTTTTTACAATTAGAGCAGATCTTATTCCTGCTACAAATATACCATCTCCATTTTCATCCATTATGCCAATAGGTGCCGCATATAGGCCTCTTTCATGTTTTTCATATTCTTTAATTAATTCTAGAGCTTTATCTACCGGATTTCCTCCTAAAGCTGGGGTAGGATGAAGTCGTTTCACCCATTGAAGTAAAGTGCTGTTTTTATCTTTTCCTTGAATCGCGGTTTGCAGATGATGTAGATTTTTAAGAGTTAAAACTTTAGTTTCATCGACTAGTAATTCATCTGTAAATTTCTTCATAATATTAACTATTGAATCAATAACAATTTGATGTTCATGACGATTTTTAGTATCCTTTAACAACGCTTCCTTCTGTAATTCATCATTATCATTACTTCGCAGAATAGTGCCAGCAAGTGCATAACTTAATACTTTATTTTTTTCTTTCTGAACCAAAATCTCTGGAGTTGAGCCTAAGAATGTTTTCCCGTCCTTAAAATAACCAAATACAAAGCCATTTATGCTCTGCTTCAAAAGCTTCTGTAATACACTTTCTGCATTTATTAAAGTACCACATTCAATTTTGACTTCTCTCGAAATAACAACTTTATTTACCTCTTCTTTCGAGATTGCATCTTTTGCCGCAGAAAACATTTGCGTCCATGCTTCATAATCATCCATTTCATATATATAAGAATGCTGGCAAACTTCCACTTCTCTATTTTCAATATCTACAAAATTTTTAAAGTAATAAAATGTCTGTTTCCCATCTTTTTCAACAAGATAATATTCAAATGCAATATTTTCATTACCAAACCCAGCCCACTTTTCATCTTTGATTGAATTAAAAAATGTCATTGATGAAAAAATATATAAATAATCCTTTACACTTTCATCAATACCAAAGGTCTTTAAACGTTTAGCCCCAAGAATCAACTCGCACTCTAATGGATTATAGAATAAAAACTTTTCTTCGTTCTCAAAATGCTTCCAAAATGAAAGTGGATTATCTAATTTAATCTGTTTTTCATGATATTTCAAATTATACACCTCTATATCTAAATCTAAATTATAATAAATTTTTCATTCTCAAAAGTACTACCCAATCTACCCATAAGAATTATTTTATAAAGGCATCCTTAGAGACCTTTTCTTTATCTTTTTCTGAGCTACAACAACCTTTTTTACTATTACTTTCATCATGATCGGAATGTCCTCCACAACACCCTAAACCTAATTTAGACATTACAAACATTACACCTATAAATATTAATATTGATACTAATGTCCCCATATTTATCACTCCTTATTATTTGTTATAACTCATTATAGAAAATACTTATAAAGATTTTATGTAGAAATGCAGCATTTTTAAAATATTTATAAAGAATGAATTTTGTACGTATCTTAAGAGGAACAATTGTTATAATTTAAATTTAAATTATAACAATTATGTAAAGCACATAAGATCTCCATATTTTTATAGTATGATATTTACAATTATGACTTTTCTCATAGAAAGGAGTTTTTATTATTTCGTATTTTACATTGAAGCTTTATGAAATTATGGGTATGTTAAACAGACTTTTAAGTGATCCTATAATGAGCTTTTCAAAAAATCTAAATATACCTTTGATTGGTGTTTTCTTAATTGGAATTCTTGGTTCAACAGCTCCATGTCAGCTTACCACAAACCTTGGGGCCATTGGATTTATTACAAAAGAAGGCTCTAGCAATAAAAAACTTTTAAAAAACACATTATGGTATTCACTTGGTAAGCTAACCATATTCTTATTTTATGGAATATTAATAATATTATTTAAGGTTAATATACAAAGATCATCCATACCTTTATTTAGCTTATTTAGAAAGATTATGGGACCTGCTATAATAATTATTGGGCTTTATATCTTAGGTCTTTTAAATTTAAAAGGATCTATCGGAAACTCATTTATAGCTAATGTTGAAAATTTAACACATAAGTTTAAGCTATTTAATCCTTCATTTATAATGGGTTTGATATTTTCACTAGCTTTTTGTCCAACTTTATTTTGGTTATTCTTCGGGATTATTGTCCCTCTGAGCTTTAAGTCTCCTTTGGGTATAATATATCCTCCAGTTTTTGCACTAGGTACCCTGATGCCCATATACTTAATGTTATTACTGATCTTTGTGGGAAAAACCAACTTTAAATCCAACACAAAAAAATTCAAGAAGATTCAAGTCATAATTAGGTTTTTCGGTGGGCTTTTACTTATTATCTTTGGGTTAATTGATAGTTTTATATATTGGTTTAATTAAACATTAATAAGTATCATAATACTTAATTGGAGGTGTTTTCCCTTTGAAGGACATATCGATATTGTTAGCTTTCTCTGCAGGTCTTTTATCGTTTTTATCACCTTGCGTTCTTCCACTGGTTCCTGCATATGTAAGTTATTTAACTGGTTCTTCTATAGAGGAATTAAAAGATGACAAAGCTAAACTTTTTACTCTATATAAATCCTTTGGATTTGTATTAGGATTTTCTATTATTTTTATCTTAATGGGAGTTTCTATAACCTCCCTTGGCAAATTACTAATTATCCATAAAGATTTGTTTAGAAAAGTAGGAGGAACTCTTATTGTCGTTTTTGGTTTCCATACCATAGGAGTATTTAAAGTAAAATTGTTTTATCGCGAGAAAAGATTTTTGTATTTTGACAAAATTAAAGGCCCATTTAGCTCAGTAATAATGGGAATGGCTTTTGCTGCAGGTTGGACCCCTTGCATTGG
>DHIM01000118.1 GCA_002403785.1 Clostridium sp. UBA4746 | reverse complement strand
TTTGGTGACTCACCGGGGAATCGAACCCCGGACACCATGATTAAAAGTCATGTGCTCTACCAACTGAGCTAGTGAATCATATTGGCTGGGATAGCAGGATTTGAACCTACGAATGCCACAGTCAAAGTGTGGTGCCTTACCGCTTGGCGATATCCCAATTGTAAATGGGGTGGACGATGGGACTCGAACCCACGACAACCAGTACCACAAACTGGCGCTCTACCAACTGAACTACGTCCACCATATGGTGCGTCTTAAGGGATTCGAACCCCCGGCCCACGCCTTAGAAGGGCGTTGCTCTATCCAACTGAGCTAAAGACGCTTATATGTTAATGCCTTATTAGACATTAACATATTTGGAGCGGGTAGAGGGAATCGAACCCTCGTAATTAGCTTGGAAGGCTAACACTCTACCATTGAGTTATACCCGCATATTAATTTTAGTGGTCGGGGTGACAGGGATTGAACCTGCGACCTCATGGTCCCAAACCACGCGCGCTCCCAGCTGCGCTACACCCCGATATACATTAAATACCCATAAAAAGCCATTTAATGTCCTAAATTAACTCTTTCGCCATAAACATTCAAATTTAATGAATTTTTCTGACGACATGGATTATTTTACACCATATACATTAATACGTCAATACCTTTTTAAAATTTTGCTAAAACCTTATTATATTTGGCTCTATGCACTCTTTCTCGATACTTATAATAGCATAACTCCGATCTCCATCTCTTGGAAGTGATGCACTACCAGGATTTATGTACCATATACCTTCTTCATAATCTATTTTCGCAACATGTGTATGTCCATATAGAACTATACTAGACCCTGTTTCTAAGGCCTTATACCGTAATTTAGACAAATTCTCTTTTACACTATATCTGTGTCCATGAGTTAAAAAGATTTTTTTCCCACAAATCTCTTTTACAAGGTCATTCGGTGTATTTGTAGAAAAATCACAATTACCTTTTACATTAATTATCTCTCCCTTGTAATACTTCTGTATTATTGATATATCATCAACATTATCACCTAAGTGAATTAACACATCTAATCCCTTTATTTCCTTCTCTAGCCTCTCTATGCTGCTAATAATCCTATGTGTATCACTTATAACACCTATGTGCATTTTAAATCACCCTCTTCATCAATATAATTATTAATCACCTTTTTTTCTTAGATGCATAATAATTATATCCTCTATATTAATTTTTCAAGTTCGCCTTTTAATTTATATAGCGCCCTTCCTCTATGACTAATAGCATTCTTCTCCTCGCTCCCCATTTGCGCAAAAGTTTTTTTATATTCTTTAACAAAAAACAATGGGTCGTATCCAAAACCTTCTTCTCCTCTGAATTCAGCTGTAATTATCCCTTCTACTTCCCCTTGTACTTTTATTATTTCCTCTTCATTAACTATAAGTACCATTGCGCAAATAAATTTAGCTTTTCTCTGTTCCTCTTTAGCACCATCTAATAGATATAATAATTTTTCATTATTTGCTTTAGTGTTTCCATGAACACCTGCAAACCTTGCTGAAAAAACACCTGGAGCTCCATTTAATGATTCTACTGCTAAACCTGAGTCATCTGCAAGCACCATATTTCCGTCAGCTATTTTATAAATTTCATTAGCTTTTAATTCTGCATTATCCATGAAGGTACTTCCCGTTTCCTCTACATCAATATTAATGTTAGCTTCTTTTAAGGATACTACTTCAAAAGGGAATTGTGATAAAATCTCCTTTATCTCTATAATTTTATGTTGATTGTTACTAGCAATTATTATTTTTTTCATAGTTATCCTCCTTGTATTTCTGTATATTAGCTAATAATTAATAATCGTTTCTCGTCTATTGATATATTTTTATAATTAAATACTAAATAATTCATCTCTTGCAGGTGATAAAACATCTTTTTCAATATCATCTATTACTAATATCCCTCTAGTTGCAGTTATTTTTCCTATTATAATAGCTTTTACACCTTCACTGTTTAATTTATCTGCTAACTTTTTTCCAGAAGCCGCAGTTATCAGCATGCTTCCAGAAGATATAAATTTTAGTGGGTCAATATTTAGTTTCTCACAAATTTTATATGTAATATCGCTAATTGGCATTTTGTCATTATATACAATAAATCCCAAACCGCTAGCCTGCGCAACTTCCCATAATGCTCCTAGCACTCCTCCCTCTGTTATATCATGCATAGAATTAACTCCAAATTCTCCCGCTATACGCCCTTCCTTAACCACACTAATACTATTTACATAGTCTTTAGCCACCTGTATTTCATTATGAGTTAAAACGTCGCCTATCGCACCTAAATGATCGTTTACTATAATTGAAGTTCCTTCCATACACAATAATTTAGTAACAATAATTTCATCTCCAAGTTTTGCCCCTGAAGTTGCTACCGCACCTTCTGCTTTTCCTTTACCTATTGCAGTACAAGAAACAACTATTTTATTCACAGCATCTGTAACCTCAGTGTGTCCACCTAATATCTCCACATTTAGTTTTTTTGTTTCTTCATCAATTTCTTCCATAATTTTTTTTATATCTTCTATCGTTGCTGTTGGTGGTACGAGAATTGTAACTAAAATACCTACAGGTTCAACTCCACAAGAAGCTATATCATTACAATTTATATGAACTGCTAATTTACCTATATTTTTATCTGCCCCTGTTATTGGGTCTGTCGAGACTATGCACTCATATTCACCAAAATTAATGACACTGCAATCTTCTCCTATTCCACTTCTAATTCTTACGTCACTTCTGACAACACTTTTATTGTTATCAATAATTTGTTTCAAGTCATCCCAACTTAGTTTTCCAACCTTCATTTAAATTCTTCCTTTCTAATTTCATAAAACTAGCACATTTTATTGAATCTAATCATATTATCTATATAAGGACTAATATATGGCGGTGATATATTGAATTTTTTAGGACCTTTTTTAAGAATCAATACATTAAACAAAAACAACATAAAAAATCAATTTTTCTTCTTATCAAAAGAATCATTAAGGGATATAGTTTTTGACTCCAAATGTGGGGTATATATTCCCGTACGTGATTTAAGATCTAAAACTTTTTCTAAGCTTGATATTAACACAATTAAATTAAATTCTCCACTTTTATGTGTTTACAAAAAAGCAGATACTAAATTAAAATTGAGAGAAGGCACTTTAAGTTGGAACGAAAGTAAGGTAAAGAAAGAAATAACTATTAACAGCAATGCATTTATGACCTTATCATTATTGGAATTAGTAGACTATTATAGTAGCTTCAGAGATATTGATGATGCTAAATATGCATTAAGCTCTCTCTATCTTAATCTATGTAAAGAACAGCTAGAATTTTATGCTTCTAATTTCCGTAATAAAGATGGGTTATTTGTTGACAAAAAGGATTTAACTGATCCTATGCACCAAGAATTTACTTTTGAAGATAAAAATAGATGATAACATTTAACAAAAGTTTCATATAATTATTGAGATTAATTTTTTTAGAGGAGAAATTTATGAATTTTAGGATAGGTAATAATAAAAAGAATACATTGATCATTTTTCTTATAGCTATTTTAGTTATGACAGGATTAATATTTTTGTTTCCAAACACTCATACATTTGCTCAGAATGGCAAGATAAAAATAATTGTTCATTATGCTCAAAATTCAAGTAGCAAATTAAAATGGAATATGTGGTTATGGACTGATAAACGAGCTGGAAATAAATTTGATTTTAATAAGAAGGCTGCATTCGGTTATGTCAGTGAAATTGAATTAGATGCTGGATTTAATAAAGCTGTATTTATAGTGTGCACCGATGATGGGAAAAAGGACACTGGAAAAAATAGAATTATTGATAAATTTAATAATGGTGTTTCAGAAGTATGGATTATGGAAGGTGACTCTAAAGTCTATGCTTCTGAAGCACAAGCATATTCTGCCAAGGGAGAAATCGAGGCTGAAAATGCTATAACTAAGCAAGGTGGATTAAAGGTTGCAAAATTAGATGGTCTTAATAATATAAGCATAGAAACAAGTCTTTCAGTTCCCTATATGCCAGAGAGTATAAAAGATATTACAGTTAAGGCTAACGGGAAGGTCGTAAAGATAAAAAAGGTTACGAATAATAAAATAAAAGATGGTACTGCACCTGTTGCAAATATAGAACTTAATGAAAATGTGGACCTAAGTCAAAAACTTACTATTTCCAAAAAAGGATTTGCAGAAAAGCAAGTGGCACTAGGGGATGTAATGAATAGTACTAGTTTTGAAAAGAATTTATATTATGATGGAAATGATTTAGGTAATACTTATTCTACAGGTAAAACAAGCTTTAGGGTATGGGCACCAACTGCTAGTGAAGTAAAACTTGTGACCTATAAAAAATGGAATGATAAAAGTGGTATTGAATTAAGTATGAAAAAAAGTGAAAAAGGAACATGGACTTTTGATATAAATGGAGATCAAAAGGGAATGTTTTATACGTATAAGGTTAATGTTGGAGGAGTTTGGAACGAGGCAGTAGATCCTTATGCTCGTTCTGTGGCCGCAAACGGAGATAAAGGCGCGGTAATTGACTTAGATGAAACAACTCCAGATATATGGAAACCAAGTGAAAAACCTAATTTCGAAAACTTAAACGATGCAATTATATACGAACTACATGTTAGAGATTTTTCTATAGACAAAAACAGTGGTATAGAAAACAAAGGGGAATTTTTAGCATTTACCGAAACAGGAACAAAGGGAATAGATGGAAAACCAACAGGTATGGATTATATAAAATCCTTAGGGGTAACGCATGTAGATCTTATGCCAATATTTGATTACGCTAGTGTAGATGAGACTTCAAACAAACCACAATTCAATTGGGGATATAATCCTAAAAACTATAATGCACCTGAAGGAAGTTATTCAACCGATCCATACAACCCCCTTACAAGGGTCAAGGAATTAAAACAAGGAATAGAATCTTTTCATGATAATGGATTGAGAGTAATCATGGATGTAGATTATAGTAGCATGTATAGTAATTATAATTCTAACTTAAATAAAATAGTACCTGGCTATTATTTTAGCTCTAGTAAAGACGGTGCTACTTTAAATGGTTCTGGAAACACAATTGATTCACAAAACGCAATGGCACGTAAATTCATTGTTGATTCAGTTGTGTATTGGGCAAAAGAATATAATATAGATGGGTTTAGATTTAGGTCTATGGGTACACTTGATGTAAATACAATGAATGAAATAAGAAAAAAATTAAGTAGTATTGATCCTTCCATTCTCATTATAGGAGAGAGCTCAGATCTTGGAACTACACTTCCTAAAGATATAAAAGCAACAAAAATAAATACAAGTAAAATGCCGGAAATAGCCCATTTTAACGATATAGTAAGAGATTCAATAAAAGGTAGTGTGTTTCTTACAAAAGAAAAAGGCTTTGTTAGTGGTAAATCCGACGAAGAGACAAATATTAAAAAAGGAATAGTTGGAGGAATAGATTACTCTAGTACCATAAAAACTTGGGGAAATGTAGACCCTGAACAATTTATTAATTATGTTGAAGCACACGATGATTATACATTATGGGATAAGCTTCTTTTAACAAATCCAAAGGATAATAATGAAACAAGATTAAAAATGCACAAAATGGCTGATTCTATGATTCTTACTTCGCAAGGCATTCCGTTCTTGCAATCAGGACAAGAATTTATAAGAACTAAAGATGGAAACAACAACTCCTATAATTCTAAAGATAGTGTTAACAAGCTTGATTGGACAAGAAAATCTGAAAACAAAGAAACTGTTGATTATTTTAAAGGCTTAATAGAGTTAAGAAAAGCACATCCTGCTTTTAGAATGACATCAGTAGATATGATTAAGAAAAACCTGAAGTTTTTAACGGTTCCTAAAAACGTAGTAGCATATGAAATGAACTACAATGCAAATATGGATACGTGGGCGCATATCGTAGTAGCTTTTAATGCAAATAAAGAAGATAAAACTGTAAAACTATCAAAAAAAGGCACATGGAATGTGGTAGTAGATGGCCAGAAAGCTGGAGTTAAAACTATAAAACAATTTAACGGAGGTTCTTTAGTAGTTCCTGCTCTAAGCTCTGTAGTCATTTATTATAAATCAAACAACATATTCATAACATTAAATTTTTGGATTTACACTATATTCATTTTAGGTGGAGTCGTATGTATAACATTGTTATTAAAATATAGAAAGAAAGCTTAGATTTATAATATATAGTGTGTGTTATATATATTGTATTTATTATTAGGG
>DHIM01000111.1:15587-32007 GCA_002403785.1 Clostridium sp. UBA4746 | reverse complement strand
GATATTATATAATATATATAAGCAAATATAATAATATGAGCTTTCATGAGGTGATTAAATGAATATATCAGGTATAATAGTTGAGTATAATCCACTACATAATGGTCATGTGTATCATATTAATAAAACCAAAGAACTTACAAGTTGTGATGCCTTAATTGCTGTTATGAGTGGTAATTTTGCTCAACGTGGAATCCCATCAAGTATAGACAAATGGACTAAAACTAAAATGGCAATAAACAATGGAATAGATTTAGTAATAGAGCTACCAGCTGTTTACAGTGTATCCTCTGCAGAATTCTTTGCGTGTGGCGCTGTAAGTCTCTTAAACAGCTTAGGTGTAGTTGATAATATTTGTTTTGGTAGTGAACATGGAAATATTAATGATATATATAATACTTCTAATATATTACTTAATGAGCCTATTGAATTTAAATCACTATTAAAAAATTATTTATCACTTGGCATTAGTTACCCTCTATCAAGAGCTAAAGCGCTTTATGATTATTCAAAGAATTCAAACATCAACATATCAAACCTGTTGTTAGATAATTTTTTTAACTCCTCTAATAATATACTAGGTATAGAGTATTGTAAAAGTTTAATTGAGTTAAATAGTTCTATAATACCCTACACCCTAAAAAGAGAAGGTGCATCTTATAACGGTAATCTTTTAAATGATAAATTTTCAAGTTCTACAGCTATAAGGACATTTGTGAAAGAAAATGGTTCTTTAGCAAAACTTACAGGTTATATCCCAATTTCAGTGTTAACTGAAATTCAAAACTTATATTCAAAAAATTGCAAATTTACATTTGAAGAGTCTATGTTCCCGTACATTAAATATAAATCAGCTACATCCAAAAATACTTTAGTAAATTTACCTGATGCAACCGAAGGTCTTGATAATAAGATTATTAAATGTTTACAAAATAATTTAAGCTACTCTAGTGCTTTAGAAAATATAAAAAGCAAACGGTATGCATATACACGAATCAGCAGAATTTTATGTCAATATTTTATAGGTTTTGATAACTTTAATACTAAGAAATTAAGATCATTGCCTTGTCCCTATGCTCGAGTTCTAGGATTTAACTCAAATGGTAAGTCAATTCTAAAATCAATAAAATCAAACAGTAGCATCCCACTCTATACTAAACTTCCTAAAGAATGCAGTGAGACTCTACAGTTAGATATACAGTCCACAAGGGCTTACAGCATCATAAATAACAATATAGATCATAATAGTGATTATTTAATATCCCCTATAATTATAGATTAAAAATAAATACTACTATCATAAAATGATAGTAGTATTTATTAAAATTTAAATTAGTGTTTCCAACACATAAGTTTATTAGAATTTAAATATATTTAATAATAACACTATAAAAAGGGGTTTAACATTGAAATTACTATTAGTTATATCATTAATTTGCATAATAATATTATTGTTTAAATTATTTAAAACTTTAAAAATAAATCTATCGATAACATTAATTTGTTCTCTTATTATTCTTCAAATAATATTAACACCAAATGTTTGTATCAAGTACACTATTTCTGGTGCAAAATTGTTTTTTAACGCAGTTTTCCCTTCGCTTTTTCCGTTTTTAGTTGTCATAAACATTATAATAAGCTACAATGGCATTCATATTTATTCTAAATTATTAGGAAATATAATTTGCAGACCATTAAAACTACCTAAAGAATGTAACTTTGCACTTTTGGTTAGTGTTCTATGCGGTTATCCCTTGGGTGCACGATACACTTGTGATTTATACGAAAAAAACATAATTGATTTGAATACCTGCGAAAGATTGCTAAATATTGCATCTAATGCAAGTCCCCTGTTCATTATAGGTTCAGTAGGCACATCTATGATGTTCAGTAGCAAAATTGGTTATATATTATTACTATCTAATATTCTATCTTGTATGTTTATGGGGTTTATTATTCCCTCAAAGAATTCTTCCCTTAAAATGAATTATAGAAGTAGCAATGTTGTTAATGTTTCACCTAGCAATACAAACATTGGGAAAATTTTAAAAAGTAGTATTGAGGATGCAATGAAAAATTCATTAAATATAGGTGGTTTTATTGTTGTATTCTCTGTTATAACAGGAATGATTAAAGACAATGTCATATTTCACATTGTCCTTAATAAATTAGCTTTAATTATTGGATCTTCTGGTAATTTCATAGAAGGTATATTACTCGGGATGTTAGAAATGACAAATGGATGTTATTTGATATCCTCTAGTAATTCAAATCTATATGTAAAACTTCCAGTTTTGAGTTTTTTAATTGCTTTTAGTGGCCTATCTATCATTTCTCAAGTTTATAGCTATACCTATAAATATAATGTTTCAATAAAAAAATACATAACTCAGAAATTTATTCAAGCCATAATTTCTTCAATTATAACAATAATTTTATATTATATTTTTCTACATACTTCATCTGTTTTTACTTTTAACAATATGAGCGCATATGAAAGTAGTAGTTTGTACATATTAATATTAATAATTTTATTTATCCCACTATTTCTTATAAAAATAATTAAACTATTTCATACCTCTTAATTCTTTGACATTTTCTCTTATTGAAGTTGTGGTATCCGTAACTTCACCTTGCAACGAAATTAGAAATTCTTGAACATCACCTTTAATTTTATGAAGCATTTTCTGTCCTTTTAATTCAATCTCTTTATCTAATTGGGATAATATCTCATCCGCATAGTCTTTGGCCCCAAGTCTCATAATTTTAGCATCTCTCTGAGCTGAGGCAACAATTTCTTCAGATCGGATTTGTGCTTCTTTAACTAAGTCTTGTTTTTCAACCCTTCTTCTTATTTTGTCAATGGTTTCTTCTTCAAAAATCTTAGCTTGTTTTTTTGCATCAACTAGAATTCTTTCTTTTTCATCACAAATCCACTGTGCTTTCTTAAACTCATCTGGCAAGTGATTCATAACTTGATCAATTATATCTAATATTTCTTTTTTATTTATAACTGACTTACCTGTAACCGGTATTTTAGAAGAGCTCTCAATAATCCCTTGAAGGTATTCTAAAAGCTTTATAACATCCATATTTCCCACCCCTATTTAGAATTAATTTTCCTTGTAATATCTGGAATAATTTCCTCAGGTACCAGCCCTTTAATACAACCACCAAGCATTGCTACCTGTTTAACTGAAGAAGAACTTAAATAGCAATATTTTGCCTTTGTCATCATAAACACAGTTTCCTTACTTGGATCCAATTTATTATTAAGTGCTGCCATTTGAAACTCATATTCGAAGTCCGAAATACTTCTAAGTCCTTTCAAAATTACCCCAGCACCCTCTTTATTCATTAGTTCAATAAGTAAACCACTAAACTTCTTCACGCGTACATTAGGTAAATTTTTCACTACATTTTTTATTTGTTCCACTCTCTCATCTACAGTGAAGAGAGAGTTCTTTTCGGGGTTAACAAGTACCCCTACGATTAATTCCTCAAAAACTCTAGAGCCCCTCTTAATGATATCTAAATGTCCATTTGTTATTGGATCAAAACTTCCAGGGCAAATTGCTTTTCTCATGTTATGCCTCCATGTTTTTCTCTGGTGTAGATAACATTTATGAATTGTCATCCTCCATGTATTTTATCTGCAGTAGCTAATAATTCTTAGTTATTAGCTACCCTGTATTTGTAAAACAATACAGTAGTGTTACCATATTTTCTTGAATCAGAAAGATAAATAATACTATTACCTTTATATATTTCTTCTGACGAATCTATTTTACAAACAATTATTCCATCTTTGCTTAAAAGATTATTACTAGCAATAATTTCAATAGCCGGTGGTATCATATCTTTAGCATATGGAGGATCTATAAAAATTATATCAAACACAATTCCTTCATCTGCAAACTGTTGCATATATTTATATGTGTCACCTTTTAAACATTTACATTTATCATTAAACTTTAAATTATCTACATTTTTTTGTAACATCTCAAAAGTAGTATCACCCATATCAATTAGATAGCAAATAGATGCTCCCCTGCTTGCTGCCTCAAGGCCTAAACTACCAGTGCCTGAGAACATATCTACTACTACTGCATTACGAGTTCTATCTTGGATTATATTAAATATGGCTTCTTTAATTCTATCCAATGTAGGTCTTGTTCCCATTCCAACAGGTGACAATAACTTTCTTCCTTTTGCATTTCCTGCAATAATTCTCATATGTATATTCCTCCATCTAAGCAAGTTTCGATAATATTTTAACATATATATATAATTTATACAAAGATATTTTTTGCTTAATTGAAACAAATATAGCTGGAACTTTGCTCAATCTTTTCTATTATTTCATTCTTTAGCCTGACATCTTCTATATTATTACTTTGTATCAACTCTTTTGCTTCACCATTTGCGAGTTTTAAAATATTAATATCTTCAATCACATCTGCTAAAATTAGGCCTGATTCACCATGCTGCTTTATGCCAAATAATTCTCCTGCACCTCTTGTTTTTAAATCTTCTTCTGCAATATAAAAGCCGTCATTACTTTTTATTAATATTTCTAATCTTCTTCTAACTATATTGTTCGTGATATTAGCTAGTAGTATGCAATAGGACTTGTGCTTTCCTCTTCCCACTCTTCCCCTAAGCTGATGGAGTTGCGCAAGTCCGAATCTTTCTGAGTTCTCAATTATCATAACAGTTGCGTTTGGTACATTTACTCCAACTTCAATTACAGTAGTCGAAATTAATGCTTTTATTTCCCCTAGTTTAAACTTATCCATGATTTCATTTTTAAGTTTGCTAGGCATTTTACCATATACCATTCCTATTTCTATAGATCTAAATTGTTCTTTTTTTAACTTCTCATAAAGCATCTCGACTGAACTTAACTTCATTTCTTCATTTTCGGCTACAAGTGGACAAACTATGTAAACTTGTCGTCCCTTCAAAATTTCGTTTAAAGCAAAATCATAAACTTTTTTACTAGATCCCATACTTTCATAAGATGTATCAATTTTTTGCCTACCCGGGGGCAATTCATCTATAATTGATACATCTAAGTCACCATATAAATATAAAGATAGTGTTCTTGGAATAGGTGTTGCTGTCATTACAAGAATATCTATATTTTTACCCTTATTAGAAAACCTATTTCTTTGCGATACCCCAAAACGATGCTGCTCATCAGTAACAATCATGCCCAGGTTTTTAAATTCTACATTATCTTCAATAAGTGCATGAGTTCCAACAATAATATCAATAGTTCCACTTTTTAATTCTTGCTTAATTAATTGTTTGTTTTTAGGCGTTGTACTTCCACTTAATATTTGTATATTTAATGTAAAGTTTTTTAATACGTTTTGAATTTCTTCATAATGTTGCCTTGCTAGAATTTCAGTTGGTGCCATCATGGCTGCTTGATAACCATTTTTTGCCACATTAAACATGGTAATTATAGCAACTATAGTTTTACCACTCCCTACATCGCCTTGAAGCAGTCGATTCATGCCTTTATTTTTCTTTTGATCTATTAAAATTTCTCTTACAACTCTACTTTGTGCTTTTGTAAGCTCAAAGGGAAGTTGCTTCTTTAATATTATAAGTTCTGGAGCTATTTTAAATTGAATACCACCATTATGTTCTTTCATAAATTCTTTTAACATTAATATTTTTAACGAAAATGTAAATAACTCCTGAAATTTAAGTCTTTTCTTTGATTCATTAAGGAGTTCTATACTTTTAGGACTATGTATATTGCGAGTAGCATCACTTAAAGAACAAAAACAGTATTTCTCCACAATCCACTTTGGCAAATTATCTATTATTTCAATATTGCAGAGCACGTCAGATATAATTTTATTGAAAAAATTATTTGTAATATTGTTTTTAAGAGGATATTTAGCAATAATTTTATTTGTGTCCATTGAAGTATTTTTTATTATTTTAGGATTCATAATTGTTATTTCATTCTTAAACTTGTTCACTTTGCCTGTAATAATATATTTACTTGATATTTTAAAGCTGTTTTTTGCATATGTTTGATTAAACCATTTACCTTTGAATTTGTTATCCTCTTGGCAAAAAACTATAGTTGAAAGAGTTTTATTATTTTTTAATCTAACATCTTTTAGTATATTTAAAACAGAACACTCTACAATGACTTTTTCACTTTCCGCACAGTCTAGAACGCTTTTATGAGCAGCTATATTTTCATAATCCCGTGGAAAATATAATAGTAAATCTAACACGTTAAAAATCCCACACTTATTCAAGTTTTCTGCCATTTTAGGTCCAACACCCTTTATATATTTTATATCACTATAAGTATTCACAATACCACTCCAAGAAAAAGATTTTAACAACAATTCTGTTCATTACAAAGATATAAGAAAAAAAGCCCTAAGGCTTTTATTCAACTGAAGCAATAAAATAATATAAAGGTTGTTTTCCATTATAATGTTGAATGTCTGTATCTGGATACTTAATCTCTAAAGTAGAAATAAGCTCCTCTACTTTACTTACAATACAATCTTCGCCATAAAAAATTGTAATAAGCTCACTATCCTCAGTTATCATGCTCTCTATAATATCTTCGCAAACTTTATAAATATCTGTTCCAACTTCTTTAATATCTTGTTCAACTAGACCTAATATGTTTCCTTCTTTTATTATATTACCATTAAATTCAGTATCTTTAACAGCAAATGTTACAGCAGCTGTTGCAACGTTTTTTATTGCTTCTTTTAATATGTTCTCATTTTCTTCTACACCAGCTTCTGCATTAAACATTGTTACAGCAGTTATACCTTGTGGGATAGTTTTAGATGGAATAACAATTATATTTTTATCCGACAATTTGACAGCTTGTAGTGCTGCCATAAGTATATTCTTATTATTAGGTAATATAAATATGTTATCCGCATTAATTTTATTTATACTATCCATTATGTCTTGTATACTCGGGTTCATAGTTTGGCCGCCCTCAATTACAACATCCACACCTAAATCTTCAAAAATGTTTTTAATTCCTTCTCCAAGTGCAACAGATATAAAACCATACTTTTTGCTTTCAATAACATTTTCCTTTACCGGTTCCTGAGTTTCTTCATCCGTTATACCTAATAAATTTTTATGTTGTTCTCTCATATTTTCTATCTTTACTTTGAAGAGTTCACCTAGTGTTACTGCTTTTGAAAGCACAAGTCCTGGATCATTTGTGTGTATATGAATTTTAAGAAATTCATCTTGCGATACCACAACCATTGAGTCTCCATACTTTTCTAAGTATTTTTTTAGTTTATTAATATCAACATTTTTAGCAATAACTAACAATTCTGTACAATATCCAAACTTTATGTCTACAGGCATATCTGAAACCGCAGATGATATTATTTCGGATCTAATACTCTTATTTTCTAATTTATGAATTTCAGCTTCCATATTATTGCTTAGGGCTTCATACATTCCTTTAAATAATATTAGAAGTCCCATACCACCCGCATCAACTACCTTTGCTTGTTTTAATGCTGGAAGCATATCTGGAGTCCTTTTTAGCATAATTTCACTATGCTTGCAAACCTCCCGCATAAGTGTTACTACATTTTCTGCTCCGCTTTTTACTGCACTCTCACCAGCCGCTTTAATTATAGTTAAAATAGTTCCTTCAGTCGGTCGCATAACAGCCTTATATGCAAATTTTGCACCTTCTAAAATGCTTTTAGCAAATTCTTCAGAAGTAGCTTCTGTTTTGCCTTCTAACCCTTTTCCAATGCCTCTAAATATTTGTGATAGTATTACGCCTGAATTACCTCTTGCGCCCATCAGAGCGCCTCTAGCTAATTTTTGTGCTATCTCAGCAATGGACTCCGTTGACATACTTTCAATCTCTAATACTGCTGCTTTAAATGTCATTGACATATTAGTTCCCGTATCTCCATCTGGGACCGGAAATACATTTAACGAGTTTACGTATTCTTTTTCATCTTCTAATCTATTAGAAGCGTTTATCACCATATTACGGAAATGTTGTCCGTTAATTTTTAAGTATTCCACTTCATATACCTCCTTAGACCCTTACACCTTGGACGTTCACTGTTATTGTTGCAACCTTTAGTCCTGTGTAATTTTCAACATTGTACCTTATTTTTTGAATTATATTATTTGCTATTATAGATATTTTTGTTCCATATTCAACTATTATATATAATTCAATAAATAGTTTGTTTTCCTTAGAGCTAATTTTAACTCCTTTATTTAAACCATCACTCTTGATTAATTGCCAAAATCCATCCTTGGCATCTTTTAGCGCCATTCCCACAACTCCATAACACTCCGTTGTAGAAATGCCAACTATGTTGGCTAACGCTTCCTCTGAATAATATATAGTACCATTCTCGGTTGTAATCTTACCTTCCATTGTAATTCCTCCTTATAATGCTATATAGATTATTTTATATTATAACACTAATTTATTCAACAAAATTAATTTGTAATTGTTTTAGGTATTAATAATTCGACATTTAACTTGCAAGAATAGCAGTATATATGTTACAATAATGCGTGTTTCAATTGAGAAGATTTATTTCTTCATAGTCTTAAGGAGGTGTTTTCATTGTCAAGAAAATGCGAAATATGCAATAAAGGTGTTGTTTCAGGTAGTCAATATAGTCACTCACACCGTGAATCAAAGAGAAAATGGGCTCCAAATATTCAAAAAGTTAAAGCTATAGTTAGCGGAACGCCTAAGTCTATACATGTATGTACTAGATGTCTCCGTTCAGGTAAAGTACAACGTGCTATATAATTAAGAAATAAAGATGCAGCTGTCGCCAGCTGCATTTTTTATTTAAATGCAGCTGTAAAAGCTGCATTTTTATATAAAATCACATTTGAAAAATGCATTTTTAAGTAAAATCACATTTCTCAAATGCATTTTATATCAGTTTACCTACCTGTAGATACTAATACGTCGCGGAAGTATTAGTACTAATTTAATCTTTTCTATGTTATTTTCTTAAAAAAAATCTAATTATTCGAGACATAAATCTCGGTAATTTAATAGCCACAATTTTCATCTCACTTACCTCCCAAACATGAAATATTTAAAACTTCTTAATAATTGTTCAATTACATAATTTGAAAATGCTATTTTATTCACCCTATCAATCTTCATATTACTAACAATGATTGTTATGATTCATTATAGTAAACCCAAAATAAACAACTCCTCCTCCCACAATAATTATCCACCACCAAAACGGAACTATAAATACTGTTAAAATTCCAATCCCTAAACATGTTATGATTACTCCAAACTGCCTTCCAAAAAACTTATAATATCTTTTCATAAGTTATTCTCCTCTAAAAGTATTCCAATATTATTATATGATTTAATATCAATAATGTTTCCAAAATAAAAAACTATTTTTTTATTGAGAATATCAATAAAAAAATAGTCTTTGTACGAATATTAATCAGATGCTAATATTATCATAAGCGTTCCAGATTTAAATTTAAGCTCAACGCGAGGCCCTGCAAACTCATTTGAAATCGATATACTCTGACCAATTTTTAAATTATAATTATCTAAAGGATATTTAGCACCTTCTATTGTTAATCCAATAATTTCATCACCATATGATTGTACAGAGAATGTCTCACCCACTACTCCATCTAGAGAAGTTGAGGAATCAATTAACCTAATATTATTGTTACCATCCTTAATACACGCATTAATGCTATTTACCAAACAAATCTTCAGCATCCCAATATTCCCAAGCAAATGATCAACTCTACTACCAGTGCATCCCAATAGTACTATTTCATTTGGTTTCATGCTTATAGCCTTTCTAACTGCAATCTCAGTATCAGTAAAATCTTTTTCTGTAGGATATACATCTATGATACAATTGTTTTTTTTAAAATAGTCCAAAACATTTTCATCAATGGAGTCAAAATCTCCAACAAGTAAATCGGGCTTTATATTATAGCAATATAAGCAATTTGCCCCACTATCTGCCCCAATTAGAAAGCTATCCTCTGTAATTTCTTTTATGAGTAATTCCTTTGAGGGTGGGTTTCCTCCTGATATTATTATTACCTTCATGCTAAATACCAGCTCTTAGAGCCTTTATATTTCCCTCGATTTCATCATTTTTGAATACTGCCGATCCAGCCACAATTACATTAGCACCACTAATAACAACTTCTTGAATATTAGTTTTATCAATGCCACCATCTACTTGAATCATAATGTCTTTATTATATTTATCCGAAAGAGCTCTAACTTCTTTAATTTTATCTGAGCAATATTCAATATACTTTTGACCCCCAAATCCAGGATTTACTGTCATAATAAGTACCATATCGAGATTACTTATTAGATGTTTTATTAGGGCTACTGGTGTAGATGGGTTTAATGCAACCCCTGCTTTAACCCCAAAACTTTTTATGTAATTAATGGTTCTGTCAATATGCCTGTCAGTTTCATAATGAACAGTTATAATGTCAGCTCCCGATTTTACAAAGTCTTCTACATATCTAGATGGTTCTTCTATCATAAGATGTACATCAAATGGTAATTTAGTTAGTTTTCTAACACTCTTAATGACCGGGGTACCAAAAGAAATATTAGGTACGAACATACCATCCATTACATCAATATGTATCATATCAGCACCATAAGCTTCTAGCTTCTTAATATGTTCCCCTAGCCTTGAAAAATCTGCTGACAATATAGATGGTGCTATTTTTATCATTTTTTATTCCCCCTAGCAATAATTTCTTCTAATGTTTTTATATAAAACTTATACCTATCTGTGTATATTTCATTAGTGTACACTGCTTCCTTGACTTTACAATTAGGTTCTTTATTATGCATACAATTAGAAAACCTACATTCAGATCTATATTCACCAAATTCAGGGAAGCAATCTTGAAGTTGTTCTTTCTCTATGAAGTCTAGACTTAATGCCGAAAATCCAGGCGTATCCAGTAAAAAACCCTCCTCATATTCAATAAGCTCACTGTGCCTAGTGGTGTGCTTACCTTTCTGAGATTTTTTACTTATATCTCCAGTTTTCATAGCTTCCCTTCCAAGTATACTATTGAGTATAGTTGACTTTCCAACTCCAGAGGGCCCACAAAAAACAGTAATATTATCTTTTATTTTTGTCTTAAGTTCAGAAAGACCATAACCCTCCTTTGATTTTAAAAACACTATGTCACATCCGACGCTTTTTAATTCTTTTACAAGGTCCTCATTAACTTCATCAACTAAATCTAACTTATTTAAACAAAGAACTATGTTTAACCTATAATGTTCACAAAGCACTAGAAATTTATTGAGCAAATCCATATTTAAATCAGGTTTTTTAAAGGCGAAAACTACAAAAGCTTGTGTGACATTAGCAACTGCCGGTCGTACCATCTCTGTATCTCTTGTAAAAATTTTTTCAATTACCCCTTTGTTAACATCTGCCTCGAGCATTATTTCAACTTTGTCACCAATAACAGGGGTAAGCCCAGTATACCTGAACTTCCCTCTTGCCTTACATTCTATGACTTTATCTTCAACTTTTACAAAATATAGTCCGCCTATACCTTTTATGATTACTCCTTGCATATATTCTCCTTCATTTACCTTTGACTTAATTTTTTAAGCTTATCTCATAAATTCTAATTATTTATGTTGTTAAGGAGTTGTTACGGTTTTATTGTTGGATTTGTTCCAGTCGCTGGAGGTGTTACTGGTGGTGCTGGTGGTGTTGTTACTGGTGCTGCCGCAACCTTAGATGTTAAAGTTATAGTATCTCCAACATTAGCTTTAGTACCTGCCGCCTTATCTTGTGTAATAATAATATCATCATCGTTACCAGGAGCTACTATAGTTATATCAGATGCCGCAGCTGAATCTCTTGCTTGTTTAACAGTTTTTCCTATAAAGTTTGGAACATCAAATTGTTCTTTTTGAGGTTCTTTATACTTATAATAACTAACCCCTATAGCCTTACCCTCCGGAACTTCCGTATTTGAAGCAATACTTTGATTGAAAATTTTACCATCCAATGACTTATCACTAGTTACTACTTCTTTTTTATCACCTAAATTTAAATTCGCACTTTGCAATACTCTGTCTGCTTCATTTAAAGATAGGCCATATAAATTTGAAACCTTTGCATATTTAACTTCTACACCCTTACTTATTACTAAATCTACTTTATCACCTTTTTGAACTAAACTATTTAGAGCTGGATCTTGACTTATTACTATACCACTAGCAATAGTATCGCTAAATTCATCTCTAACATTGCTGAGTAACAACCCATTTTGTTCAATAATAGCTTTAGCCGTAGCTTTATCATTTCCTATAACAGAAGGAATTTTAAAACTCGCTGGCCCTTTACTCACTCTAACTCTTACTTCCCCATTAGCTTTTATTTCTGTTCCCTCATCAGGAAAACATATTAGAACTTCCCCTTTGGGTTTATCACTATTTTCTTCTGCAACCACGACAAAATTCAAGCCTTTCTCTACAACTAGCTTCTCTGCGTTTACCTTATCTAAACCAATAATTTTAGGAACCAGTATTTTAGCTGTTGCTGGATTACTAGATAGATAATTTTTTACCATAAACCCTAAAGCAGTACCTAGAATAAGAAATAAAATTATTGCAACATAAACAATTATCTTTGATTTATTTTTCTTATTATGTTTCTTAATACTTTCAGGATTCGGATTATTAACTACTTCTTCTTTTTCATAATCAGCTACATTTACAGGCGCCATAACTCTCGTATATTCATTTTCCATACTATTAGTTGCAATCTTATATGAACTATTATTTTGTATTCTCTGTAAATCTAAAAACATCTCTTTTGCTGTTTGATACCTCTTTATAGGTTCTTTTTCTATAGCTTTTAATATTAATTTATTTAAATTTTCAGGAACATTAGCATCTATTTCCTTAGGTGGAACAACTGGTTCTTGTATATGTTTTAATGCTACCGATACTGGACTTTCTGCATCATAAGGCACTCTCCCGGTAACCATCTCATAAAGCACTATTCCAAAAGAGTAAATGTCAGTTCTACAATCTACAAAACTGGCCTTTGCTTGTTCTGGTGAAAAATAATGAGCTGAACCCATTACTGTGCTTGTATTAGTTATAGTTACAGAGCTGGCAGCTTTTGCTATACCAAAATCCGTAACTTTAACTGTTCCATCTTCCGTCACTAAAATATTATGAGGTTTTATATCCCTATGAATGATGTTATTCTTATGCGCACACTCAAGTGCTTTTGCAATTTGCATACCATAGTCTATTACCTGATCATAATCCATGCTGCCATGATCAACTATAATTTGCTTTAGAGTTTTACCTTCTATATATTCCATTACAATATAATTAATATCTCCCTGGTGTCCAACATCATAAATATTGACTATATTATTTGATGAAAGACTTGCGACAGATGAAGCTTCTTTTTTAAACTTATTCATAAATTCCATATTATTAGAAAATTCTTCTTTTAGTATTTTTACAGCAACATAACGATTGAGCAAACGACATTTAGCTTTATAAACTATTGCCATTCCACCCTCTCCAATTTTTTCAAGGAGTTCATATCTACTCCCTAATATGGTTCCTATCATCTCTGCACTCTCCTTCAAATACGATAACTGATATGTTATCGCGTCCACCCTTTGATTTGCTTAAATCTACTAACATTTTGCAACTAGATTCATTGTCATTTTCAATAATAATATCATACATCTCAGAATAAGTCACATCGTTGGAAAGACCATCTGTACATAAAATACATTTAATTATATTAGTCAAATCAACATCAAATAGGTCAACTTCTACTAATTCATTTGTTCCAAGCGCCCTTGTAATAATATTTTTATTTGGATGAGTTCTAGCATTTTCTTCAGTTATAGACCCATTATCTAAAAGTTGTTGTACCAAAGAATGGTCTCTCGTAATTTTTAATAATTCTCTGTTATGATCAATAACAAAACAACTACTATCACCTACATTTGCAACAACCATTTCATTTTGTTTTTTAAAGCAAATTGTTATAGTTGTACCCATTCCTTTAAGTGAGTCATTCTGACTTGACAAATCATAAATTTCCTTATTAGCACATTTTATTCCTTCAGAAAGCACCTTTTTTAGATCTACGCCCTGGTGATTTTCCTTTATATATTCCATTATAACCTTAATAGCTAATTGACTTGCAACCTCTCCTGCATTATGCCCCCCCATACCATCTGCTACAGCATAAATGTCAAAATCACTGCATTCAAAATAACCAACAGAGTCTTCATTTGTTTTTCTAACATTTCCAACATCTGATAAAACCCCTAGCATTGTTACACCCCCTCATTTAAGTTTTCACTTTTAATATAGCTTCTCCTAAGTTGACCACATGCCGCATTAATATCCAATCCCATTTCTCTTCTTATTGTTGTCTGAATATTATTCGTTTCAAGTACCCTCTTAAACTCAGCAACATCTTCACTTGAAGACCTTTTTAATTCATTTTCTTTTATCTCATTAACTGGAATTAAATTAACATGACATAACATACCCTTTAATAACTCACTTAACTTTTCTGCATCTCGCGTACTATCATTAAGCCCCTTTACAAGAGCATATTCAAAAGTTATTCGCCTATTAGTTTTATCTATATAATACTTAGAAACATCAATAATTTCTGCAATAGAATACTTATTCGCAATTGGCATACTCTTCATTCTGATTTCATCTGTAGTTGCATGAAGCGAAATAGCAAGTGTAGTTTGCATATTAATATCAGCAAACTCTTTAATTTTTGGTACAATACCACATGTAGAAATAGTTATATGCCTTTGACCAATATTTAAGCCATTTTCTGAATTCACCATTTCAAGAAATTTCATTACATTACAAAAGTTATCAAATGGTTCCCCACTTCCCATTAGTACAATATTAGAAATTCTCTCGTTAATTAGTTGCTGAGATTTCATTATTTGAGATAGCATTTCCCCAGTCGTTAGATTTCTAATCATTCCACCTATGGTAGATGCACAAAATTTACATCCCATCCTACATCCAACCTGAGTAGATATACATATAGAATTCCCATGTTTATATTTCATGACAACGCATTCAATCAAATTACCATCATCTAATGAAAACAGATATTTTCTTGTATCATTTTGTTTTGACGAATATTCTTCAATAAGTTTGGGTATTCCTATGTAAAAATTATTTTGTAGTTTATCTTTTATGCTCCTCGGAATGTTATTCATATTTTCAAATTCCCAAATATTTTTATAAATCCAATCTGATACTTGTTTAGCTCTAAATTCACTTTCTCCATTACTTTTCATCCACTGTTTTAATTCTACTAAATTCAGGTCTAATATATTTATCATTTTATTCACCTACTATGACTTCTTAATTTTAGCTATAAAAAATCCATCCATGTACTCATTTGGAAATATAGTAACATAACCTTTATCACTATAGTTTATATTTTCAAGTTTTCCGTAAAATACTGGTTCGGTCTTAAATTCTGAATGTGATTCTATAAACCATTCAATATTACCTTCATTCTCTTCTTTATTCAGGGTACAGGTTGAATATACAAGCACTCCACCCTTTTTTACGTATTTTGAAGCATTCTCCATTATCTGTCTTTGTGTGTCTATTATACTTTTTATATCTTTTATGTGCTTGCTCCACTTTATCTCAGGTTTTTTTCTTATAATTCCAAGACCAGAACAAGGTACATCTATAAGCACTCTATCTGCGCATTCGAATAGATTTGAATCATAAATAGTAGCGTCACGGACATCACAAGTTGTATTTGTAATTCCTATCCTCTTTAGGTTTTCTTTGATTAGTGATAATTTGTTTTTATGTAAATCATATGCAGAAATATGTCCAGTGTTCCCCATAAGCTCTGCAATGTGCGTTGTCTTTCCTCCTGGCGCACTACAAAGATCTAAGACTTTTAAATTTGGTTCTAAATCCATAGAATGTGCTGTGAGCATAGCACTTTCATCCTGAACTGTTATATTTCCTTCATTAAATAAAATGTTATTCTCTATATTTTTACCTTTAATAATTCGTATTGCTTCAGAACATACATAACCTTCTTCTATATTATATCCGTTTTGTATAAGTTTTCCCCATATTTCTTTAAAAGTTAATTTTAAAGTATTAGCTCTAACTGTAACATCTGGCTTATAATTTAACCCCTTAAGGATTTTTTCAGCGCTTTCAAGTCCATATTGCCTTATAAAGAGTTTAACTAAAGCCTTAGTAAATGAATACTCAAAACATAATCTTTCAATATTATCTTGTTCATTATAATACTTTGAAGTGCTATCTCTTAGATAACTTCTAAGT
>DHIM01000111.1:6687-15501 GCA_002403785.1 Clostridium sp. UBA4746 | reverse complement strand
AGATAACTTCTAAGTACTCCATTAACAAGTTTTGATGCTCCTATATTGCTCTTCTTTTTAGTTAAGTTTACAGCCTCATTAACTACTGCAAAGCTCGGGACTTTATCTAAAAATCTAATTTGATAAACTGATATTCTTAGTATATTTAAAACAAAACTGTCTAATTTATCTATACCTTTTTTAATATAATTACACAATATTTTATCTATAGTATATTTATATTTTAGCGTACCATAAACTATTTCTGTTACTAGTGATTTATCTTTATCGCTTAATTCCGATTTGTTAAGTTCAAGTCCTAAAACAATATTTGAATAAGCATTTTCATTCAACACTTTTTCTATAACTATAATTGCTACGAGTCTACTATTATTCATGCTATTACCTCAATTTTCTATTTGATTTGTTTATATAAGAATGGCATCTTCGTTTATCTTATTTCCTCTTATATAATCCTTTACTTTCAAAGGTTTTTTACCTGGAAATTGTATTTCTTCAATAAGCAAAACGCCACTACCAGTCGATACCTTGAGTCCCTCTTTTGAAACTTCTATTATACTTCCAATCTGTTTATTTGATTGCTCATTTATTACTCTTGACTTGTATATTTTCATTACTGTATTCTCATAGTGAGTATATGCAATTGGTGATGGATTTAAACCTCTTATAAAATTATGAATATTAATATTGCTTTGTTCCCAATTTATCTTAGCCATTTCTTTTCCTAGCTTAGACGCATATGAACTAAAGTTATTATCTTGTTTTATTGGCTTAATTTCATTATTAACTATCCCATTTATTGTTTTAACTAAAAGTTGTGCACCGTTATTCATAAGAATATCAGTTAATTCCCCTGCTGTAATACTACTGGTAAGCTCCACTTCTTCTGTTAAAAGTATATCCCCTGTGTCAAGACCAACATCCATGAACATTGTTGTATTACCACTCTTACTTTCACCATCAATTATACACCAATTTATAGGAGCGGCCCCTCTATATTTTGGTAATAGTGATGCATGTAAATTTACACATGCATATTTAGGGATATCTAGCACTTCCTTTGGAAGGATTTGACCAAACGCTACTACTACAATAAAATCAGGTTTTAAATTTTTAATTATTTCGATCATTTCCTCATTGTTCTTAAGTCTTAAAGGCTGATATACCGATATATCATAGGTCACTGCTAACTGTTTAACTGGCGACATAGCTAAATTTTTACCTCTTCCTTTTGGTCTATCAGGCTGAGTAAAAACAGCAGAAACTTTGAATTCATTTATAAGTTTTAAAAGTGAAGGAACTGAAAATTCTGGTGTACCCATAAAAATTATATTCATATTACTTTTCCTCACCTTCTATTGCTTTGTCAATAAACAATACGCCGTCTAAATGATCAATTTCATGACAAAGTGCCCTTGCAAGAAGGCCTTCTCCCTCAATTACTATTTCTTCTCCACTTTCACTTATTGCCTTAACTTTCACTTTATCAGGCCTCTCTACTGACTTTTGAATTCCTGGTATGCTTAAGCAACCTTCACTCGCAAATTGCGAACCTTGCATTTCTACAATCTCTGGATTAATCAATGCTATTAGTCCATCTCCAATATCAATAACTACTATTCTTTTTAAAATCCCAACCTGTGGTGCAGCAAGTCCTATCCCCTTAGAATTATACATTGTTTCTTTCATATCTTTAATTAATAATAAAATTCTTGCGTTAATTTCATCTACCACTCTACTTTTTTTTCTTAATAGGTCATCGCCATAAATCCTAATTGTTCTTATAGCCATACCATAACCCCCTTGTCGTTAAATCATCATTTTCAATGCTGTTAAATCATCATTTTCAAAATTGTTAAATCATGCTGCTCGGATTAATATCTATACTAACCCGTATACTATTATAAACATTTTTAACCGATTCATAAACAAAATTCTTAATTTCGCCTGCAATTATTTCTTCAATATTTCCTTTAATAATAATTTGCCATCTATAAAAATTCTTAATCTTAGATATTCCACAAGGACATGGTCCGAGTAATGTAATTTTATCATTATTCTTAATTTTATATTTTAAATTTTCACCAATACTTTGTATACTTTTTATTAACAGATTTTCATCTTCAGAACTCATAGTTATGACTAGAATACTTGTAAACGGTGGATAATCCATAGCTTCCCTCATCATAATTTCATTTTTATAAAAGCTATCATAATCATTATTCGCTGCATATTGTATTGTTAAATTATCTGCACTATAAGTTTGAATGACAACATTACCTTCCTTAGTACCTCTACCTGCACGTCCTGAGACTTGGGTAAGTAATTGAAATGTCCGCTCAAAAGCCCTAAAATCGGGTAAATTAAGCGATAGATCCGCGGCTATTACACCTACTAAAGTAACATTCTTAAAATCTAATCCTTTAGCAACCATTTGAGTTCCAATTAAAATGTCTGCCTGTTTGTTTTTAAAAGTATTATATATATATTCATAAGAATTTTTTTTCCGAGTTGTGTCAAAATCCATTCTTAGAGTTTTTGCACTTGGAAAAATTTTATTAATTTCTTGCTCAATTTTTTCTGTTCCAACTCCAAAATATTTCACATAACTACTGCCACAACTAGGACATACTTTACTTATTCTTTCTTTCTCACCACAATAATGACAAGTTAAGTATTCAGATGTATTATGGTATGTTAATGAAATATCACATTTTTTGCATTTAAAAACATAACCACATTTTCTGCAAGATACAAAAGTTGAAAAACCTCTTCTATTTAAAAATAAAATTACTTGCTCGTTTTTTCTTAAAGATTCAGTTATACCGTCGTATAATGATTTACTAAATATTGAACGGTTATTATTCATAAGTTCTTCTCGCATATCAACGATTTCTACCTTTGGCATAGCTGCACCATCAGCCCGTTCATTAATAGTTATTAATTCTAACTCATTTATAGTAGTTTTATAATAACTTTCAATAGAGGGCGTCGCTGACCCCAATATCAATTTGCAATTTTCTAGTTCACATTTCATATAGGCTATTTCACGAGCATCAAATTTTGGATCACTATCAGACTTATAACTTGCTTCATGTTCCTCGTCGATTACAATTAATCCCAAATTTTCAAAAGGTAAAAATATAGCTGATCTTGCCCCAATGGCAATTTTAACATTTCCAAGTTTCACTCTCATCCATTCGTCATATCGTTCACCATCTGATAGTCTACTATGAAAAACTGCTATATCACGTCCGAATCGTCCTTTGAATCTTTCAACCATTTGAGGGGTTAAAGATATTTCCGGTATCAAGATTATAGATTGTTTATTATTCTTTAACATATAACTAACCAAGTTCATATATATTTCAGTCTTTCCACTACCTGTAACTCCATGAATTAGAAATTTTTTTGACTTAGAATTTATTATAAAGTCCACTGATTGCTGTTGATTATCATTTAGTATTTTTTCTTCATACCTAGAATAGTTTTTATCACTATACCTATTAATTATAATCTCTTTTGTCACCAAAAATCCATATTTAATCATTGTATTAGTTGATGACAGTGATTTATTAAAAATTTTACTAAATTCATTTTTGTTGTATTTCATATTATTCAGTTGTATAAGCTCATAAATGTCTTTATAAGGTTCATTTAAAAACTTGCCTTCTAATTCCTTGCACGTAGTCAATACTTGAGCCGTCTTCTTCTTAATTCCTTTTGTTATTCCCCTTGGGATAATAACTTTTATGCACTCTAGGTACGTACAAAGATACTTTTTTTTCATGATTTTTATAAGTTCAATATCAGTAATTTTAAGGAGTGGCATTTCATCACAAATGCTTGTTATTTCCTTAATATTATTCACATTATCACACTGCTGATACAATTCTAATACAAAAGCATCAATCGTCTTGTTTCCTCTACCAAACGGCACTTTAACTCTAAAACCTAAAAGAACGCTGCCCATTAAACTAATAGGTATTTTATATGTGAAAACCTTATCCACTTGAACCGAATCGTTATTCACCACAACTCCAGCATACTGATACACTTAATCACCCTTTTAATTTTATAATTTTCTTTAATAAATAAAAAGCGCATTAGCGCTTTTTATTTATTAAATTAAACAATTCCCTAGCAACTTGTTTTTTTGACATTTTATCTAATTCTATTGGGTTGTTATCTTTGCTTAAAATAATCACTTTATTCTCTTCAGTTCCAAAACCACTGTCCGCTTTTGTTATATCATTAGCAACTATATAATCCAAGTTTTTCTTAAATAGTTTCTCTTTTGCATTTTGCAGTAAATTATTACTTTCTGCTGCAAATCCTACTAATATTTGCTTCTTTTTATGTAATCCTAACTCTTTTAAAATGTCATTATCTCGTACAAACTCTAAGTTTAAAATATTTTCACTTTTCTTAATTTTACTACTACAGTATACTTTAGGCTTATAGTCTGATACAGCTGCTGCTTTTATAACTATATTACTGTCTTCATAATTATTTATTACAGCTGATCTCATCTCATCGTTAGTATTTATCCTTATGATACTTACACCAAAAGGCGCTTTTTCATTGCATGGGCCCGATATTAAAGTTACAACTGCACCCCGGTCTCTTGCTTCTCTCGCGATTGCATATCCCATTTTGCCAGAGGATCTATTTGTTATATATCTTACAGGGTCAATAGGTGCAATTGTAGGTCCAGCTGTAACTAAAACCTTAGTTCCAAGCATGTCTTTTATGGGATACAAATTACTCATAATTATTTCAAAAATATCTTCTGTTTGTGCTAATTTTCCTTCTCCTATATCACCACAGGCAAGTCTTCCGGATACCGGTGAAATAAAATCATACCCAAACTCCTTAAGCTTTTGAATATTACTTTGCATTATAGGATTATTGTACATATTGACATTCATTGCTGGGGCAAAAATTACTGGTGCCTTTGTTGCCATTATAGTAGTAGTTAACATATCATCTGCAATACCATTTGCAACTTTACCTAATACATTGGCAGTTGCAGGAACTATAACAAACAAATCTGCTTTTTTAGCAAGAACTATATGCTGTATCTCCCATGCTTTAGGCTCTTCAAACATATCATGAATTACAATATTTTGACTAAGAGATTGAAAACTTATAGGATTTACAAATTCAGTAGCTGCTTTTGTCATGATAACATGCACTTCAACATTTTCTTTTTTTAATCTACTAATAACATCTAATGCTTTATATACTGCTATTCCACCGGTTACTCCAATAACTACTGTCTTTCTATTTTCCATATTATTTTATTCCCTCTTTTGTAGTAACAGCAACAATAGCTCCTTCATATATTTCATGTATAGCTATAGTAACAGGTTTCGTAGAATCCACGTGTACAAGTGGACTTTGACCCTCTATTATCTGTCTTGCTCTTTTTGATGTTGCTACAACTAACGAATACCTATTATCTACTTTTTCTAATAAATCTACTATTGATGGACTAATCATTTCATTATTCATTACTAATTTCCTCCTTTAGAAAATCTCCATTCATTCTATCTACCCTACATCTTTCTGCAATTATAATGCTTTGAATCTTATCACAAGCATTATCTACAGTGTCATTTACTACTGCATAATCATATTTTGAAACAAAACTAATTTCTTTATGAGCAGATGTAAATCTAGTAATTAGGGACTCTGGTGTTTCACTTCCCCTATTTGTAATTCTATTTTTCAATTCCTCCATTGATGGTGGAAGAATAAAAATAAACAAACCACTTGGATAAGCCATTTTCACATTAAGAGCTCCTTGGATATCAATTTCAAGTATTACATCGCGGCCACCTTCTAACACTTTTAAAACTTGAGATTTAGGTGTACCATAACAATTTCCATAAACTTGTGCATATTCAAGAAAATCTTTTGATTCAATCTTTTCTAAGAATTCCTCTTTAGTTAAAAAATAATAGTTTATTCCGTCTAATTCAGCTTTTCTCGGACTTCTTGTAGTCGCAGAGACTGAGATCCAAAAATCGTTTTTTTCAAGGAGTGCCTTGCATACAGTCCCTTTACCAGCACCGGAAGGTCCTGAAATAACAATTAGCTGTCCCTTATTTTTCATTGTTCCTCAACCTCATCTATTCGTTCATCATCTTTAACTGATAATCTATGTGCAACAGTTTCAGGTTGAACAGCTGATAAAATAACATGATCACTATCAGTAATAATAACTGCTCTGGTTCTTCTTCCATAAGTAGCATCAATTAGCATCCCTCTATCTCTTGCTTCCTGAATTATTCTTTTAATAGGAGCTGATTCTGGGCTTACTATGGCTACCAATCTATTTGCTGAAACAATATTTCCAAAACCTATGTTTATCAACTTTATACTCATCATTTGCCTCCTGTTTATTCTATGTTTTGTATTTGTTCTCTAATTTTTTCTATTTCACTCTTCATATTTATTACTGTATTTAAAATTTGTAAATCATTTGCTTTTGATGCTATAGTGTTAGTTTCTCTATTCATTTCTTGAATAATAAAATCAAGTTTGCGTCCAACAGGTTCATCTAATATTAAAGTTTCCTTCATTTGCTCTATATGACTATTTAATCTTACAATTTCTTCATCAATTCCGACTTTATCAGCAAAAATTGCGATTTCCATGGCAACTCTACTTTCATCAAATTCAACTTCTTTATGAAGGGTATTTAACCTTTGAGTAAGTTTTGCTTTATACTCAAAAACAACGAGCGGTGCTCTTTCTTTAACTTTGTCAACCAAGCTATGAATTAAGTCACATTTGTGCATTACATCCTCTAGTAACTTTTTGCCTTCTCTTTCTCTCATAAAAAGAAGAGCTTCAAGCGCCTTTGTTAGTGATAACCCAATCTGATCAAAGGTTTCTGAAACATCTTCTTCCTTTTGCTTAAGCGTTATTACCTCGGGCAATTTTGCTATTATGCCAACTGATATATCATCTGCTAAATTATATTTATCTTTTAAAATTTGAAAGCAACTTATATAACTCTCAGCTAACTTCTCATTTAAATATGCTGCAACATTTTCCTTATCATAATTGCCTTGAGTTACAAAAACATCAAGCTTTCCTCTTTTTACTTTTTCACCAATTATTTTTCTGATTTTGTCCTCAAAAGCTATTAATACTCTAGGCATTCTTATATTAGTTTCAAAATATCTATGATTAACACTTTTAATTTCAATTGTAAAGCTTTTACCATCTTTTTCAGAGTTTCCTCTCCCAAACCCAGTCATACTCCTAATCATAACACCGCATCCTTCCAATGTTCATTGTGAATCCTTAATAATTATACATAAACTATTACCTAAGTTTCAAGCTAAATTATAAGTTTCCACTTTTATTACGATTTCTTTTAGAATAATATTAAATTATCAACCTGCGGTAGCCCAATATTAACGACTTTAGAATGAGATTTATACTCCTACTAAAGTTTTCTCTTTGTTATATTATGTATTCTCCTTGTATGTCTCTGGGGGGATAACAATTATAAATTGTTATCCCCCCCTTATAGAAGTAGGAGCCTTTTCTTCTAGAATGTCGTTAAACTGTTATACAATGTATTTTTTAAAAAAATTAATACTTATAATAAAATATTTCCTATATAGTTTATATTATACCAATAATAATACTAATCACCACATTTTTTTAAAGATTTTAAAGCTTCTTCAATAATAAGCTTATCTTTAGTCAATGCTATACGGAAATAATCGTATCCAAGTTTCCCAAAAACATTTCCAGGAGTAACCACAATTCCGTGATTAATTAATAATTCTTCACAAAATTCTTTTGTAGTATAGTTTTTAGGTGTTTTGCACCACAAATAAAAAGTAGACTCCGTATCAAAAAAATCTATGTTTTTCTGTAGTAAAATTCTTTTAGCAACTTCACGTCTTTCATCATATGTTTTTCTTAAATTCAGAACATAATCACGTTCTAAATTAAGAGCAGCAATTGCAGCCTTTTGAACTGGAATAAATTGACCAGAGTCACAATTACTTTTTACTTTTAAAAGAGCGTTTATTACTTTAGCATTACCTACAGCATACCCTATTCTATATCCTGTCATATTGTAAGTTTTAGATAAAGTTCCAAACTCCACGCATTTCCTTTTTACATCGTATTGCATAAGACTAATAACTTTTTTATCTACCTTAATTATTTCATTATATGCTGAATCATTGCATAAAACAATATTATTATCATAAGAAAACTTTATAATGCGCTTATAGAACTCACAACTCGCTACAGCACCTGTTGGATTATTGGGATAATTTATAAACATTAGCTTACATTTATTAACTATTTTTTCAGGTATATCGTAAAGATTGGGCATATATCCATTGTTTTGCGTTAAAGGAATAGTATAAGGTATACAGCCCCAAAGTTTTGAACAAATACTATAAACAGGGTATGCAGGTTCAGGCACTATTACACAATCTCCAACATCACATACAGCTGGAATAACATTACTTATACCTTCTTTGGATCCTATAAGAATTATTACTTCATCCAAATTTAAACTTACAGAATAAACCTGATTATAGTACTTTATAACCGCTTCTTTTAGTTCAATTATTCCATCATACGGAGGGTAATTGTGATATCTATCGCCTTTTAATGACTCTATTAATGCTTCTGTTATTTTTGCATCAACACCTAAATCAGGATCTCCTATGCTCAAATCAATAATTTTTTTACCCGATAGTATGGCTTTAGTTTTTATGTCGTCAATACTTTTAAAATGATATTCATCGATATTTGATAGTCTATTAT
>DHIM01000111.1:1814-6508 GCA_002403785.1 Clostridium sp. UBA4746 | reverse complement strand
TCGATATTTGATAGTCTATTATTTATTTTCACAATATCACCCTTTTTATAATTTTTATATTATGATATTCAAGTGATACTAACTTTGTTACACTAAATATAATTAAAACAGAAAAAGAGTACCTATAGAATAGATTATATATTCTATAGGTACTCTTTAGCTTATTGTACTGTTTAATTATAATATTAAGCAGTACATCAATAAACGTTTTATCCCTTAAGGCAATATTATAAATCTAATAATAAATAATGCTGCTAAAACATACACAATAGGACTTACTTCCTTGTGCCTTCCTGTTACAACTTTTACTATAGGATAGAAAATAATTCCTGCCGCTATTCCATTTGCTATGCTATAGCTAAAAGGCATTATTGCTATTGTAAAAAATGCTGGAAGTGCCTCTGTAAAGTCATCAAAATTTATCTTTGAAACTGCGCTCATCATAAGAACTCCAACTATTACAAGTGCTGGGGCAGTAGCTTCAGCAGGTACAATTCCTACAAGTCCACTGAAGAATAATGAACATAAAAACAATACTCCTACTGTGGCTGATGTAAGGCCTGTTCTTCCACCTTCTGCAACCCCTGCTGTAGACTCAACATATGTAACAACAGTACTTGTTCCCATAATTGCTCCCGCAGTAGTTGCTAATGCATCTGACATCAATGCCTTGTTCATATTTTTTACTCGTCCATTCTCGTCAAGCATCTTAGCTTTTGTTGCTGTTCCTACAAGTGTCCCTATGGTATCAAATAAATCTACTAAACTAAATGTTATTACTACCATTACTACACTCATTATTGCTGCAAATACACTTTTACCAGCACCTGCTCCTAAAAGACCTACAAAGTCAAAGTGCATAAATGTCGGTGTAAGAGATGGTGGTGCACTAAATACATGAACTCCTGAGAGTTTGGTAATTCCAAAAGGAATTCCTACTATTGCAGTTATAATAATTCCAATTAGTATAGATCCCTTTACTTTTCTAGCCATAAGTATTGCTGTAACAGTTATACCCACTAGTGTAACTATTGCGCTTGGTGTTGTAAAATTACCGAATGTTACTAAAGTTTCTTTACTTCCTACAATAATTCCACCACTTTTAAAACCGATAAGTGCTATAAACAGACCAATACCACCTGAAATAGCAAGTTTTAAATTCTGAGGCAATGCATCTACTATTTTTTCTCGTATTGAAGTAAGAGTTATTATTATAAATAAAATTCCTGACATTAGAACTGCTGCCAACGCTTGTTGCCATGTATATCCTAATGTTAAACATACGCTATAAGTAAAGAATGCATTTAATCCCATTCCTGGTGCCTGTGCAAACGGCAGATTGGCATAGAATGCCATTACAAACGTTCCCAGTGCTGCTGCAAGACATGTAGCTGCAAAAACTGATGCTACAACTGGATCATTTAAAGCATTGAAGGCTGCTGCCCCATCTCCCTTTATCCCTGGTAGATTCATACCCGCGAATTTAAGGATGTTAGGATTTACAAATATAATATATGCCATGGTTATAAATGTGGTTACCCCTGCAAGTATTTCTGTTTTAACTGTTGTTTTGTTTTCTCTTAGTTTAAAAAGTTTCTCAAAAATCGAATCTTTTTCTGTGCTTTTTGTTGATTTCATATTTACCCCCAATTATGTATTTATTATAGCTTGGATAATGATTAGCATTTATTTTCTACTATAAAATAAATTATCGAACTTGTAATGATATTTATTGCAAATAAGCAAACTTGTATGTTTGAAGTACAAAATAAAGCAACTAGGCTTCATAAAAAACATAGTTGACACTTTGATTTTATACAAACATAATATCAAAAATAGGTATATACGTCAATGCCATCACGAATACTTAAAACTAATTAACTTATAATATTCGGGTTTTGTATCGTCCACACTCAAACATATATTCTATTTTTTCAATATTTGTTGTACTTGCAAGTGCGAGCATAAGTTTAATTCTGGCTTTTTGACCTGGCAAAATATCTCCAAAAATCACACCAGCATTTCTAAGTTCTTTCCCTCCTCCTGGGTATCCATAAGAATCTAATACTCTCCCTTTAAAGCATCTGGATACCATAACTACTACAACACCTTTTTTTATAGCAATTTTCACTCCCTCTGCCATTTTAGGCGGAATATTACCTCTTCCCATAGCTTCAATAACAAGCCCTCTAGCGCCTTCCTGCACACAAAAGTCAATTAATTTTGCATCCATACCGGCACAAACTTTTATTAAATCTACTCTAGTTTCTATTAAATCTGTTATTATATGATCTTTTTTTAAATTATCTCTATAGAATATTGCTTCATTATTATCAATAACCCCTATTGGTCCAAACTCAGGACTCTGAAAAGTATTTAGATGCATTGAATGTGATTTAGTAACCTCACCAGCACAATTAAGCTCATCATTCAAGCACACTAATACTCCCCTATTGCGTGCCTCTTCGGAAATAGCAGTACAAATGGATGCTGCTAAATTCGCTGGACCATCATACCCCAGTTCCGAACTATTTCTCATTGAACCTGTAACAATCACAGGCTTTGAGTTATCAATAGTTAGGTCTAATAAATATGCTGTTTCTTCAAGTGAATCTGTACCATGGGTTACTACAACACCACATATATCCTCTCTACTTAAAAAACTTTGCACATACTTAGATAAATCCATCATTAGTTTTGGTGTCACATGAGGTCCCGGCAGATTTGAAAACGTATATGATTCTATCTCTGCATAATTTTCAATACCCGTAACCATAGACATTATTTCTTCTCCACTTAAAGTTGGAACCGCAGCCCTTATTCTTGGATCAACTGTCATAGAAATTGTGCCTCCATTAAAAATAACCACAACTTTTTTCATTTATATTTCCTCCTAATGCTTAATCTTAAGGTTAAATAATCCATTATATCTATTTATTGCTTTCAATTTTTTTCTTCAAATGTTTGTCCAATAAACTATAATACATGAATTTTTCATACAAAAACAAAGACTATGCTACAATATATTTTTAACAATAACCGCTCTTATTACTATTTTAAGCATGGCATTAAAGAAAAATAAGATATACTCCGTATTACAAGTATATCTTATTTTTCTTATTGTAATTATAATCCTTCGTCAATAGTATTATAGCATATCCCAAAGCAACAAAATATTTATCAATGTTATTTACTTTTTAGATATTTGAACAAGTTTTTTTCTATCTCATCTGCAGCATTATCATCTAAAGTTATATACTGCCTTTGGCCATCTAAAGCCTTTACTTCAATTTTTCCTATCTCCTGACCAGTAACTTTATCAATATCACGTTCAAACTTCATTATTTTATAACCTTCATTTATAAAATTTTCTCCCTGATTTGCCATCAAATTACCTCCTTTTCTATATATAGATATACTTTAAAATCCATCTTATTTTTTTCTTTTTTTCATATCTTTCTGATTATCGCTAGCAACTGTTCTTTTAGTTCCAATATTGACTTCTTGACTATTAACTTCACTTTTTTTACCCTTTTGCATATACTTATCCCTCCTTTAACTAATGTACTTCTTAAAAACATTATTTACACATCAATACTAGCCACTAATTTCATTATTTAATCAAGTGTTTCCCCATTAAAGTTTTTATACAAAGGTGGATTTTTCTTATCTCCATTACTTTTTTTAGGTTTACTTTTATTGTCCCGTTTAACATCGATATTACTATTTTTGCTACCTCCAATATGTTGATGATCCGGCATCTTTAAAACTCCCTTCAAATTAAATTATTTTGTTACACCTTATTATTTTCCCTACATGTAATATTTATTATACCTATGATTCTTATTTAAAATTTACTTATATATGGAATATTAATTTACATATAGATAATATATATATTAAATAAGTACTTAATGAGGTGAATTGAATGAATAATGACTTTAAAAAAATAATACATTCGGAAATTAATGAGCCACTTAATAAAATTGTTGATATTTTCACTCCAAAACCTAAAAAAACAAATCATAAACTAGTTGCCTTTTGGATTATAGTTGGTTTCCTAGCTGTTTTGCTACTTTACTATACTTATAAAATGTTATACAATTATTTTTAATTTATTTTTACATTATTATTAATTATAGCACCTGACTATACTAACAAATAAAACTTGATGAAGTAATTTTAATGTATTTATTACATTGAATTTACTACATCAAGTTTTTTTATAGTTTACAATATATAGCAACTCCTAATTAACATTACCACTTAGGCTTCTTTCAATTCGTACTAAAACATCGTGTATTTTTTCGAACATAATCCCATAGGCAAACCATACTGGTGCATAACTCAATGTAATTATTCCGCCTATCGACAATGTATTATTTACATAATTCCATGGGCACTCACCTAAGACCAGTCTAAGCAGTAGTCCGCTAATTAATTCTACTGCAAATATAAGAACCATATATATGCCTCCCCTCACTATAAGCGGAAGATGTTTTATCCTATAATGCACAGGCTCAAGAAATATAGCAAGCCCATATATAGGAAACATCCAGATACAGGTAGTACCCCTAAGTAATACATCACCCTTAAGCATTGCTCCAAAACCATTCCACAAAACTTCTGACAAAAGGCCAAAAAATCCATATATAATATATCTTTTCCACATGAGAGTATTATGTGTATTACTC
>DHIM01000111.1:1502-1646 GCA_002403785.1 Clostridium sp. UBA4746 | reverse complement strand
ATTGTAAAATATACTACTAATTTCCTTACTCTATATAAGTTTTTCATTAAATATATCAGTTAAATTTAATTTCTCTACTTTCCCCTTAATATCATCTATATTCAAAGTATAAAGTCCTAGTTCCTGCATTCTCTTAAAATACTC
>DHIM01000111.1:799-1204 GCA_002403785.1 Clostridium sp. UBA4746 | reverse complement strand
CATTTTTTCATTTGCATAGGCTATAATATCCCCAACGGCTAATGACCTTGGCAATATCAAAAGAGTCATTCCTAGATAGTTTCTTATTGCATTGTGCCCTGCTAAAGCTCCTGTTATCATTGCTTCTGTGTGCCCTACAAATAAACCAGCCTTCTCACCTGCACAGAACAAATTATCTAATCCTATAACCTTCATATTGTTTGCTCTTGGAGCTACAGATAGGTATCTTATGGAGTTTCCCTTTCCCCCTGCATATGGATCTATATATTTTGCATTTTCAAGCCCTTTAATTTTTCTCAACTTTTCTAATGGATAATATGAAGTCATAAGCTTTGCATGACCTGTATCTAATAGGATCATATTTTCTGCAAACTCTTTAAGGGCATACTGCTGACATACCTTTAG
>DHIM01000111.1:0-659 GCA_002403785.1 Clostridium sp. UBA4746 | reverse complement strand
GCATACTGCTGACATACCTTTAGTTTAAGTTTATCTATATTTACATCTTCTTCTGGAACCTTTAAAACAACCACTCCTGTTTCATCTAGTTGTTTTATAACATCATCAGCTAAAGAATCCTTAGCTAGTTTACAAGAACCACTAAAAGCTCCATATACATCTTCTTCTCTTTCTCCTTTTAAGTCTTCAACTCCTGCCCTGTAACTTATGCTCACTCTGGGCCCAAAAGCCGGGCATCTTAAAACACACATAGAACATCCATTTCCATATTTTAAGCAATTACCCATTGGCCCTGTTGAGCCTGTGGTTTCTATAAATACATCTGCTTCAACATACGTACCATCTGACAAATAAATTCCCTTTATCTTATTGCCTTCTTTTTCAACATCTACTACTCTTGTTATAAGTTTTACTTCTATTCCCATATCTTTTAAATATTTTCCCACTGCTGGCTCGATTTTGTTTACATCATAAAGCCAGGCATGTTTATGCCCCGGAAAATCAATATTTTTATGTCTACTATTTTCATCAGTCAAATGTATTAAATCTCCTGCCCCAAGTGCTATCATTTCTTCTGATGCAGTGTATCTTCCATTATTTCTCATAATGCCACCAACATTACCAAGCCCTAAAAGCATATCTGTTTTTTCATATAATGC
>DHIM01000161.1:734-8481 GCA_002403785.1 Clostridium sp. UBA4746 | reverse complement strand
TATAATGTTAGCAGAGGAGTGTAAATTGTGAAAAGAAAAAATTCTATATCAATGCCGGTTATTAGAAGGCTACCTAAATACCATAGATGTTTGAGGGAACTTTTAATAAATGATGTGGATAGAATATCCTCAAAAGAATTGGGTGAGAGAATTGGTTTTACAGCAACTCTAATAAGACAAGACCTAAATTGTTTTGGAGATTTTGGACAACAGGGGTTAGGTTATAATGTTAAAGAATTATTGAATGAAATTAGTAGGATATTAGGACTATCTAGAGAATATAATATGATAATTATAGGTGCAGGCAATATTGGGCAAGCTATTGCCAATCATACAAGCTCTCAAGGATTAGGCTTTAAATTTATTGGTATCTTTGATGTTAATCCAAAACTTATAGGGTTAAAAATTCAAGATATTAAAATAATAGACATAGATGAATTAGAAAGCTTTCTAAAAGTGACATCAACAGACATTGGAATAATTTGCGTACCAGAGAATAATGCACAAACAGTTACTAATATAATGGTTGGAAATGGGATTAAAGGTATATGGAATTTTGCACCTGTGGATTTAGAAGTACCAGAAGGAATAATTTTGGAAAATATTTATTTAAGTGAAAGCTTGTTAACGCTTCGTTGTTTAATGAATAAAAAATAATTGATGGTAGTTAATAAGTATTTAAACAATTGTAAAATAATCATTAACCATTCTACTATTTCAACTAAAATAATGATATACTTTGAGTAAATATTTGTTATATAAAGTCATTTATGCATATACTATATACGAAAAACTAGAGAAAGGTCGTGAATTATTTTGGAAACTTCTTTTATAAAGGTTTCTGCTGCTTGCCCAGTTGTAAGTGTGGCAGATATAGAATTTAACTTAACTAACATACAAAAGTGCATTAAGAAGGCTTTAGACGAAAAATCAAAATTCATAGTTTTCCCAGAACTTTGCATAACTGCTTACACCTGTGCCGATTTATTTTTGCAACATAGACTAATTGAGAAATCCGAAAATGCAATCAAATCTCTATGTGAGTTTTCTAAAAATAAAGATATATTAATTGCTGTAGGATCTCCTCTATATTCTAATGATTGTCTTTATAATTGTGCGTACGTAATATTTAATGGTAAACTTTTGGGAATAGTACCAAAAAGTTATATTCCAAATTACTCTGAGTTCTATGAAAAAAGATGGTTTACTGAAGGCCTTGGAATAATGAGTAAAACTGTAAATCTTTCTTTCTCAAAAGAAATACCTTTTGGAACAAATTTATTATTTACTTGTAATGATATTAAATTTGGTTTTGAGATTTGTGAGGACCTTTGGGTAACTATTCCTCCAAGCAGCTATTTAACCCTTCACGGTGCAAATATAATTGCTAATTTATCTGCATCAAATGAATTAGTAAGCAAAGCTGATTACAGAAAATCCTTAGTCTCATCTCAGAGCGCAAGATGTATGTGTTCTTATTTATATTCATCTGCTGGTGTTTTTGAATCTTCCACGGATTTACTTTTTAGTGGTCATCTTTTAATTAGTGAAAATGGTTTAATTTTAAAAGAGAATGATAGATTTCAAAGAGAAAATGAAGTTCTTAGTTCAATTATAGATATAAATAAATTAAATAGTGAAAGATTGAAAAATATCAGTTTTAGAAGTAGTACTTCTACATGTCCTTTTGAAGTTTACGAAATTCCTTTTCAATTTTCAAGCTTAGATTTTGGCATTTTTGATAGGAATATCGATAAATATCCTTTTGTTCCTTCTAATCAATATCAACGTGACATGCGTTGCGGCGAAATATTTAATATTCAATCATCAGCTTTAGCTAAAAGATTCTCATATACTGGGCTTAATAAAGCTGTTGTTGGAATTTCAGGCGGACTCGATTCAACTTTAGCACTATTAGTAATAGTGAAAACCTTTGATAAGTTAAAAATACCATTAAAAAATATCATTACTATAACAATGCCTGGTTTTGGCACTACTGACAGGACTTATATGAATGCAATAAACTTATGTAAGAATCTAGGAACAGATCTTAGAGAAATTAATATAGTTGATGCTTGCCTCCAACATTTCAAAGATATAAATCATCCAGTTGATAAACATGATGTAACTTATGAGAATGTTCAAGCAAGAGAAAGAACTCAAATACTTATGGACCTTGCTAATAAGGAAGGTGGTCTATTAATAGGTACAGGTGATTTATCAGAACTCGCCTTGGGCTGGTGCACATATAATGGAGACCATATGTCTATGTACTCCGTAAATTGCTCAATTCCAAAAACTTTGGTGAGATATTTAGTTAAATATGTAGCAGATAAAGAATCCTCAAAAGAAGTTTCTGATATTCTTTTAGATGTTCTTGACACTCCAGTAAGTCCGGAGCTTCTGCCTAAAGATAAAAGTGGTCTAATCACTCAAAAAACTGAAGACATAGTAGGACCATATGTACTACATGACTTTTTCCTTTATTATTTTATGAAACAAGGAGCTTCTACCAGTAAAATATTGTTTTTAGCTAAAGAGTCCTTCAGCGATGATTATACAGAAGCTGAAATAGTCAAATGGTTAGATAAATTTATAAAAAGATTCTTTACTCAACAATTTAAACGTTCAGCTCTACCAGATGGTCCGAAAGTAGGAACTATAAGTGTATCCCCAAGAGGAGATCTTAGAATGCCATCAGATGCTAGTTTTAATTCTTTCCTTTAAAATCCAATAAAATACATATATTGTATTGTGTAAGGTACACAAAGCAAACTTTACACAATATGTGTATTTTTATTTTCTATTTATAAATATCTACTATTAAGCCAGAAATTTCATCGATAGTATTTGCTACATTAAGATTTTCTTTTTCCTGATTTAATAAAAGCTTCGTAAGTTCTTCAAGTTTTGTATCTACTGTATCAACCGTTATAAAATATTGTGTTTGCCAAAAACTAATATCTTTTTTAACCTCATACATGTGTTTCAAAACAGAGTCCAAGTATTGCTTAATTAAATTTTTATATGCTTTGACATCTGCAAAGCATTTGGTAATAGTTAACCTATTTCCTTTCTTTTTTATGTCATCCATCATATCCTTTAACTGCTGTTCTGATTTCTGTTGCCTCGCGAAACTAAAATTTTGAGAAAAATCCATTTTACTAGATACAGGTTTTTTATCCGAAGAAAGAGTTGAATTTCTTCTAGCTCTTGATATTTCCATAATTTTTTCACCCCCAGTTTGTCTATATTATTTATTCTAAAGGTTTTAATATTTTATTTATATTGTTATATATATTATATCGAACTTTTTGCAAAAAAATATACACAATAAAAAAATTAATTCTAGCCACAATAGAAAATAAATTCTTGTCCCAATGATTTTTCTTGCTTATATGTTTGCCAGTTTTTTTTATTAGTATAATTAAATGGTAAATATTATAGAATACTCTTGTTACCTAATAAACTTCATCCGATTTCAGGAATATTAGGTATTATATTTTATTCTTTAATACCTATATAAACATTGTTGAATATACTTTCTAATACCACATAATATGATATAACATATTTTTATTTTTAATAAATTACACTGTTATAACAAATACTATAAGACGAGGTGATATATTCATGTTCTTTAACAAAACCATAGATGAGGTCTTAGAAGAATTGGAAACCAATCCAATAACTGGGCTTTCTCAAAAGGCAGCAGAATTACAAAGAGAAAAATTCGGACTTAACCAATTAGCATCTAAAAAGCCTAAAACTCTAATAGCTATGTTTTTTGCTCAATTAAACAATATTTTAATCTACATTTTAATTGTAGCGGCAGCGATATCTGCACTACTTGGTGAAACAAGTGACGCAATAATAATTGGTATTGTTATTATTATTAATGCTTCAGTAGGCATTATTCAAGAGTCAAAAGCTGAAAAAGCTCTAGATGCATTAAAAAAATTATCTACACCTAAGGCTGTAGTTAGAAGAGATAGTGAATTAAAAGAAATTCCATCACAGGAAGTTGTACCTGGAGATATTATTATCATTGACGCAGGACGATATGTGCCTTGTGATTTAAGGCTGCTTGAAACTGCTAATCTAAAAATTGAAGAATCTACACTTACAGGTGAGTCTGTGCCAGTAGATAAAGAAGCATCACTAGTCTTAACTGGAGATGATATTCCACTGGGTGATCAAAAGAATATGCTCTTCATGTCTACACTCGCAACATATGGTAGAGGTGTTGGGATGGCTGTACACACTGGGATGAATACACAAATAGGTAAAATCGCTAAAATGTTAGATGAAAAAGTAGATGCCCAAACCCCTCTTCAAAATAAACTAGCCCAGCTTGGCAAATATCTTGGTATAGGTGCTCTACTCATATGTGCTCTTATGTTTGTAGTCGGCGTTCTTCAAAAAAGGGATCTTTTTGAAATGCTCCTTACATCTATTAGTTTAGCCGTAGCTGCTATCCCTGAAGGTCTTCCTGCTATAGTTACTATAGTGCTTGCTATGGGTGTTCAAAAGATGATAAAAGAGAAAGCTATTGTACGTAAACTACCTGCTGTTGAGACTTTAGGTTCAGTAAATATTATATGTTCAGACAAAACAGGAACTCTAACTCAAAATAAAATGACAGTAACAAAATTCTACTCAGGTGGTTATTCAGAAAATATAGACAGTCTAAACATAAATAACAATGAACATAAGCTCTTGCTTGAGAGTCTCATTTTATGTAATGATGCTACCTATTCTAAAAACTCAAAAACAGGTGACCCAACCGAAATTGCTCTATTGGTAACTGGAGTTAATTACGAAACTTTCAAAGATGATTTAGAAAAAAAGCATCAACGAATTGATGAAATCCCCTTTGAATCAGATAGAAAATTAATGACTACTGTAAATAAATATGATAATGAGTATTATGTAATGACTAAAGGAGCTATTGATAACCTACTCAAATTATGCACTAAAACCTATATAAAAGGTAACATAGTAGATATTACTGAAAGCATAAAAAAAGAAATTTTAACTGCCTCTAACAATATGTCAGACAACGCATTAAGAGTTCTAGGTTCAGCTTATAAAATCCTTCCAACTTCTCATGTAGATATCGATTCCTTAGAAAATGATTTGATATTTATTGGACTTGTAGGTATGATAGATCCACCTAGACTTGAGGTTAAAGATTCTATTTCCTTATGTAGAAACTCTGGAATAAAAACTGTTATGATAACCGGTGACCACCAAAACACAGCTTTTGCCATAGCCAAAGAACTTAATATTACTGAAGATTCATCCGCAGTTATGTCTGGCACTGAGCTTGATAAATTGTCGGATTCTGAACTAATTAGTAAAATTGATAATATAAGCGTATTTGCAAGAGTGTCCCCAGAACATAAAGTTAAAATTATAAAGGCTCTTAAATCCAAAGGCAACATTGTATCTATGACTGGAGACGGAGTAAATGATGCTCCATCCCTTAAAATGGCAAATATAGGTGTTGCCATGGGTATAACAGGTACTGATGTAGCTAAGGGTGCTGCTGACATGATATTAATAGACGATAACTTCTCAACTATAGTTTCTGCTATAAAAGAAGGAAGGAATATATTTACAAATATTAAGAAAACTGTAGTATTCCTTATCTCATGTAATGTTGGAGAAATTATAGCTTTATTTCTTGCAATACTTCTAGGATGGGCATCGCCTCTTAGACCTATCCATATACTATGGATTAACTTAATTACAGATACACTACCAGCTTTAGCTTTAGGTGTAGATCCTGGTGACCCCGACGTTATGAAATATAAACCACGTAACCCGAAAGATAGTTTATTTAAGGGTGCAACTGTAAGTTTGCTTCTTAACGGATTGTTAATTGGTGTAGTAACTTTAGTGGCATTCATAATAGGTGCAAAGTATTATAGTGGAACAACAAATTTATTCCCTTTATTCCCTAAAAATATTTCACAAGATGCTTTAAAACATGCACAAACTATGACTTTTGTAGTACTTAGTGTTTCTCAACTTGTTCATTCACTTAATATGAGAAATGATAAGAAATCTATATTTCAAATAGGTTTATTTACAAACAAATATTTAATTGGAGCTATAATTATAGGAATAGTGCTACAAGACTTAATAATAACTGTGCCACCACTCGCAAATGCTTTCAGTGTTCATGCTTTGAGTTTGGAAGATTGGGGTATCGTTACTATCTTATCCTTAATGCCACTTTTCTTTAATGAAGTTGTAAAAATGTTTAAACGTAGCTCATCTAAAATTTAAACAATAAAAAGCTGATGAATTAATTCATCAGCTTTTTATTGTTTAAATTATATCAACTTATTTTAATTTAGTGCCTTCTTCATCCTGAACAATTAGATCACTTTTCATAAGTCCACCTAATGCTCTTTTAAATGAATTTTTACTAGTTTGAAAATTTTTCTTTATATCGTCAGGAGAGCTTTTATCATTGTAAGGCATAAAGCCGTCACATTTATTTAAATATTCTAATATTTGCTCTTCAACTACATCTCTTTCTTCTAGTCTTGGTTTCCTTGCAGTTACATCCATTTTACCATCTTCATAATATTTTTTTACTCGTACGCTTAGTCTATCTCCAGGTATTACTTTAGCATAATTCTCATTTTTTAGAATAACTGCTCTATAAATATCATCAATGGCTATCATTACGGTACCATTAGTCTGAATTCCGTATACTGTTCCTTCCACTTCATCATCAATATCATATGAATCTGTCTCATATAAATATTTATCAATAAAAGTAGTAGCTGCGAGTCTTCCTGTCTTATCTAAGTATACATAAAAGAGATATTTTTTCCCTGTTTCTAAGCTATAATTTTCTTCCTTAAAAGGAACCAATATGTCTCTTTCTAATCCAATTTCTACAAAACTTCCTATTGGAGTCATGTCAACTACTTTAAGATAAGCTAAGTCGCCAACCTTTGCGAGTGGTTTTTTTAAGGTAGCAATTAATCTATCACTTGAGTCTCTATATATAAAGGCTTCAACTTCATCGTCAATCTTAAGTGCTCTACCTACTGTACTTTTCATTGGTAATAATATGTCATCATCAGTATTATCTGTCTCAGCGCCCAAATAGTACCCAAATTCTGCCCGCCTAACTACTGTTAAATTATTTAAATCTCCTATATTTATCATTTTTTATCTCCTACCTTTTATTTAAACTTTCGACCAATCTATATATTTGTTAAGTTTATCAACAAATTGTACTAAATATTTTTCTTCAAGCTCCGTGAATCTTCCAATATCTGGACTATCAATATCTAAAACCCCATAAACTACATCATCTTTTATTATAGGTATAACAATTTCTGAATTTGTTGCAGAGTCACAAGCAATATGTCCTGGAAATTCATGAACATTTTCAATACGTTGAAGTTTTTTTTCTGTTACAGCTGCTCCGCACACACCTTTATCTATTTCTACTCTGTTACATGCTGGAAGTCCTTGAAACATCCCTAGTACTAATGTATTATCTCTGAGTATGTAAAATCCTGCCCAATTCACCTTATCCATAATTGCCTTTAGAATTGCGGCGGCATTTGATAAATTTGCCAGGTCATTTTTTTCTGAGCTTAGCTGCCCTTCTAAAAGAATAAGCATATATTTATATTTCTGCTCATTTGTCATCTTTTCTATTCCGTTTAATTTTATCATTTATCTCACTCCTTAACAAACCACAAGCCGTCTA
>DHIM01000161.1:0-494 GCA_002403785.1 Clostridium sp. UBA4746 | reverse complement strand
TTTCAAAAAATATAGTAACCTTCTAGTAAATAAAATTTCACAAAAAGGTTACTATACTGTATTCAAATACATTTTATTTTGTAATATACTTCATTGATAACTTTGCATAATATTGTGCTGATTCTCTTAAGCCTTCTTTTTCTTCTTTTGTTAACTCTCTAATGACTTTTGTTGGGGTTCCCATACAAAGAACTCCTGAAGGTATTTTCTTTCCTTGAGTAACTAAACTACCCGCTCCAATTATAGTATATTCCCCTATTTCGGCTCCATTAAGTATAGTACTCCCCATTCCGATAAGAGTATAATTTGAGATTTTACAACCATGAATTATGGAATTATGTCCTATAGTTACATAATCTCCGATATTAACTGCAAAACCGTCATCATTATGCAATGTAGAATTATCTTGAACATTTGTATATTTCCCTATAGTCATAGTATTCATGTCACTTCTTAGTATAGCTCCAAACCAAATACTACTATACTCCCCTATA
>DHIM01000343.1:9656-10623 GCA_002403785.1 Clostridium sp. UBA4746 | reverse complement strand
GTGTGGGCTATTTTACGCTTACCTACAAACTATCTATTAACAAAAGGAGTGCTCGCAAGGCCACCTAGTGTAACTATGCCAAAGCAAGTAGAATTTATTGAAAACAAAAATTACATGAGTGGATTTAATATTTTTTCTGATAAACGCTCATTAAATACAATTGAAGTTGGTTATATTAATGAGGCTATAGAAGATAACATTTGGGTAATGCAGTTGTTGACAGGATTTGCACAAGTTGCAAAAGAAAGCGAAGTTAAAAAATACTTTATAAGAGGTAAAGAATTAGCAAAAAAGACTATCGCTGAATTAAGTAATGTGTTATCACAAAGTGATATTCAGCCTCCCAGTACATGGGTTGGTAAAGTTACAGATTCTACTTCGCCACCTTTTTCTGATAAACTTATGATGTATATAAACAGTTTGATATCTACCACAGCATTAGGCTTCACAGCATTAGGCACATCTTTTAGTATGAGAAATGATTTACCTATTAAACTTGGACTTATTTCAAAGGATACATTTCAGTATGCAAAAGAAGGCGCAAAAATAATGATTAAACATAGATGGATGGAAGAGCCTCCTCAAATGGAAGACAGAAATCAGCTTACAAAAATAAAAGAATAACTATGCTGATATATTGAAAGGATGGGTTAAAATGACAACCGAAGCAAAAATACAATTAACTTCCTCAGAATTAGGTACATTATGGATGACTTATCAATCAGCGTGCGCAACGTTAGTAAAGTGTGAGTTTATGAAAGGTAAAACTATTGATATAGAGGCTCAAAACATTCTAATCACCTATATTACTGAAGGACAAAGTGTAAAAGATAAAATTATGAATGTATTTAATAATGAAAAAGCAGTTATTCCAATAGGATTTGATGAACGAGATATTGTAAGAGAAGCACCTCCATTATTTGATGACATTTTTAATGTAATGGTTCTTCGCCAAATGATGAAATTA
>DHIM01000343.1:776-9542 GCA_002403785.1 Clostridium sp. UBA4746 | reverse complement strand
TTCTTCGCCAAATGATGAAATTAAATTTTGGTCATTCTGCAATATTTTCAGCTATGTCATATACGAAAGAAGTTCACGATATATTAAAGCTTAATTACGATATTGCTGATAAATATTATGTTATGTCAACAAACTTTCTATTAGGAAAAGGAGTGCTTGCAAAACCACCATATGTAGCTATGCCAAAGCAAGTAGAAATTATTGAAGATAAAAATTACATGAGTGGAAATAATCTTTTTTCTGATAAACGCTCATTAAATACAATTGAGGTTGGTTTTCTTAATGAGGCTATTGAAGATAACATTTTTGGGATGCAGTTGATGATAGGATTTGCACAAGTTGCAACAGATAAAGAAGTTAAAAAATACTTCATAGAAGGTAAGGAATTAGCAAAAAAGATTATCACTATATTAAGTGATGTGTTATTACAAAGTGATATTCAGCCTCCGAGTACATGGGCAGGTAAAGCTACAGAGTCAACTAAGGCACCCTTTTCAGATAAACTTATGATGTATACAACCAGTTTAATATCCAGCTCAGCAATAGGTTACAATGCTTTAGGTACATCTTTTAGTATGAGAAGTGATTTACATACTAAACTTTCATTTATTGCAAAGGATACATTTGGTTATGCAAAAAAAGGTGGAAAACTAATGATTGAACATAAATGGATGGAAGAACCGCCTCAAATGGAAGACAGAAATCAGCTTACAAAATAAGAAAATAAATATGTAGAAAAATATTTAGTTGTGATTAATAATACTTTTCATACTTGGAAATTCTCTTTTGATAGGATCTGGAAATCAAGCAAAACAAGATGTCTGGATTGCAATAATTATTGCTATTTCATGGTCAATTATATTGTTTCTTATTTAATTTACATCTTAAATAATATGTATGTATTTTTAAAAAATAATTAAAACGGGTAAATATCTTTAAGTAATATTGTGCCTCCTATAAAGGTGAAAATTGAACATGAGAAAATGGTTGACGCAATTCAGTTATTTATAGAAGGGACTGGAGATATGTTAAATTCTATCAATATTGATAACTGTAGTGTAGACAAAGAAATTATGAATAAAGGGATTTCAGTACAGCACTTAGGAGAAACAAGTGTTGTCAAATTGTCAGATGAGATTGCAACAAAATTAATTGGATAAAAACAAAAAAACATTCAAGAGCCTGAATGTATAATATTATAAGAGTACACAATTTATTCCAAAAGTGAAGTGTTTAATCTATATTCGAAAATCTCGTTTTACAAACCTATTTCGTTTATTTTGTTGTTTTTTGTCGAGAAAAGGGTTACAATAATTATGAGTCCCTTATAATAAAAAAGGCTTATAGCATTACTTATAAGTCCTTTATTGGATTTGGAGAAGGTATTCTAAAAATAATGCCTTCTACTTTTTATCTTTTACATACATAATAAATGAGGACTATTAATTTAGTCCTTTTTTATTTTGTTAAAAATATAATTAGATAGCATAGTCTTATTCTAAGTTAGGTTATTTTTTGCTTATTAAAGGTCAGATTTTACAATGATTACTTTGCTTATTATAATCCTTTAAAATGAAATGTATAGAGTAAACAAGCACAAAAGACCTGAGATTAAAAAAAATCTAGTTTCAGGTCTTTTGCTTTTTTGATAACTGATATAATAATTAAGATATAAAAATCAATAAAATTTAATGTGCTTATTTTTGCTGAGCAACATCTATTGATCCAAGTACAATATGAGCTAACCCAAAGCCGACTATTCCAGCGGCAATAATAGGTACCACTTCCAATGCAAGCATTGTTACTCCAACACCAGTGACTATCGTACCAGTTGGTATTTTTCCATTTTCAACTGCCATAATTAACCCTCCTAATATTTTTATATATTTACAATTAACATAAGTATTTTGTGTTAAAAAATTAATTTTAAACATGTAGTATTTTCTATATATTAAAGCCTAAAGTTAGTTTGAATACTAACTTTAGGCTTTTTTTTGATGCAAAATTTTTTGTTTTATTTCAATAATAGAATTTTGTATTTTTAATGATATCTTGAATAGTTTAGTTAGTTATGGCCATTATAATATATAAGAGATTTATCAAAGAAGATATATATATATGAAAGATGGTGTTTTATATGGAAATTTTACGTTGGTTATACAGAATAGTAGTACTCTTTTGGGCATTGGGACTTATATTTAGAATTGGTGGAATTATGATCAATTGGTTACTTGTAATAGCCATAATAGTGTTCATCGTGGATTTAATTTTCGGAAGAAGGGAAAGAGCTGTTTAGGAAACTATTATAAAATAATGAAGAGCCAACTAGGCTTTTTGTATTATTATTTTTTGTAAAAATCATATTAGCCATAAAATTCACTGTCTTCATAATGTATTCATACATGTGGTATGCATGGAAGAGAATTAGTGAATTGTATTCAAATGATGTTAGGTATGAAATAGAATTTTTTAAATCCCGCAATAAAGACTTGTGGTCAAAATTCATCATGAGTCTTTTTTGTCTATAATTGAACTAATTATCACAATTTATCATATTATGTATTAACTTTCTATGCGCCTTAATATAACCAATAACATTATCCCCCTTTTTATTCACATTCTCACCTTTGAGGCCTTTTAGCTGATTTATTTTTCTGCTTGGTCCCTAACTATCCGAATATATTAGTCTAAAGCTTACTGCTCGTACATATATTATAAAATATAAGCTAATTCAGTTTAATCCGGAGAAAAAAATATGAATAGGGAGATAAAACTATGAATAATGGAATTGCCCAATCTATGATGGAATTAAAGCAAGCTGAACAGAATTTTAATTATGCAGATCCTGAGTTTGTTGACATTGCAATAATACATTTATTGGCTGCTAATATGAAAGTTGATATGTTGTTTAACCTAAGAAAAAAAAATGAACCCACTCCAATTCGCTGAAGCGCACTATATATTTTTACACATCAAGTAAGTTAGCCGTTAGCCCCTAGAGCTATCCAAGAGAGTAGTTTTAACTAATTACCTCGCTAATAATAAGGGGCTTTATTCTATTACTAAACGCTCTGTCGGCTCTATTCGTAAGTATTGTTAATCTATTAGGCTGTTACCCTCAACCTTTGCCACCCTGTTTACAGTGCTTTAATTCCCCCACATTTTATTTTGTTATTTCAAACAAATACGTATTACTTATTAACTGTTATAAGTTGTCTTTACGTTCTTTAATATTTTCATCAAATGCTTTTAGTGTTTCTCCTATATTACAGTTAATGTGTGGTTGGAGGTATGAAAATAGCCATTCAATATAAGATTAGTTATCTTGAATGGCTATTAATTTTATGAGGGTAGCATCAAACTACTCTTTAATTTATCTTTTGTTTCTAGTTCCTTGATTAGCAGCTTGTACGCCAGCATTTCCATTAACCTTATATCCGTTTTTAGCATTTTTACTATCTAAACTATTGGCAATAAGGTTTTGATCTTTTTCTTTTATGGTCATATTTTGGCTCAGACTACTTTCACTATTAGGTATAATATTTTGATTATTTTCAGCTATGGTTTTATTTTGACTCATAAAAAGCATCTCCTTTAATAATGATTCTATATTATAATGCACTTAACTCAATATACTTATACTAAAATCTAAAATGAAATTTTGTACTAAATGTGGCAATGAAGTTAATGAAGGACAAACTTTTTGTACTTCTTGTGGTAATGACTTGGCAAATGAGTCTACAAATAAAACTAAGCAAATAGAAGAAATTTAAGCATTTAATAACTATAGGTGTTTTTTTTATGATCATTTGAGGATGGAATGAAAGAATATAAATTAAAATTGTTTAATAAAGATTATATTAGATGAATACGTTAATTATTTTATTTCGAGAAAATTTAAATCTAATATTGTATGAAAGGATTAATTATTTTATGAAAAAACTGTTGATCGCATTTGGCCTCTTAGTATTGCTTATAGGTTCATTCTTTATCCCTTATGAAATACATGCTCTAATTAAAATAGCAGATACTCAATCTTCTGGAAATAAGAATAAAGATAAAAAAAACATAATTCAAACTACTAATGTTGCGTCCACCCTACCTCAAACTTCTCCGGACACAGCTATGAAAAGAGTTCCGATAATTTATGATATTTTAGGTGTAAGTATTAGACCCAAAATCTATCCCGATACAGCAATGACAAAATGGAGAAAAGCAGTAGTGAACTTAGCTAAAAAATATCCTTCTGACTTATATATTAATGGCCAAACTGAAAACAAAGTGGTAGCACTTACATTTGATGATGGTCCAGACCCAGTAAATACCCCTAAAATTATTAAAGTATTACGGGATAATAATATTCAAGGTACTTTTTTCTGTATTGGTGAACAAATTGAGGCTTGTAAATCCATAATTAAACAGGCCTATGCAGATGGAGATGTAATAGCAAATCATAGTTGGTCTCATAAAGACTTAACCATTATTAATACAGCTGAAATCAAGAATGAAGTAACTTTAACTGAAAATGAAATCAATAAGGTAATAGGAAAAAGGTCTGCATTAATAAGACCACCGTATGGTGATATAAATGATGCTGCTTTGAATTCTTTAATAGCATTAAATTACAAAAGCATAATTTGGTCCACAGATACCTTAGATTGGGAGCAACGTGAAGATGCTAATATTGTTAAAAATGTAGTTAACAACGTCCGTCCGGGAGAAATAATCTTAATGCATTGTAATGAAGATAAAAAAGCAACTACCGAGGCACTTCCACAAATTATTTCAAAGCTTAAACAAATGGGATATAGCTTTGTTACTGTAGATAAGCTTTTACATTTATCAGCATATAAATAATAATAAAAACCTTTATTTAAATAAAGGTAATATATTTAATAAAATATCTATTAAATTTAACTAGAGCAAATAATAAAAGAGGAAGAGTTTTCAATGAAGCCTTAGGTAACACCACATTTTATCTCCAAGTCAACTTTTCCAGTGCAATATGATTGCGATACCAATCATCATTTTGTAAAAGCATTTCAGGAGAGCATACATTTTTGACCATGCCATTTTCTAGAATAGCCACGGTGTCGCAAGTGATAATAGAGGATAAGCGGTGAGTTATAGATAATATTGTGTGAGCTTGGCTTGCCTTTTGAAGTACTGATATAAATTTTTTTTCAGTTATAGAATCAAGATTTGCAGTGACTTCGTCAAGAAGTAGGATTGGAGGATCAGTTACAATTGCTCTTGCAATAGCAAGGAGTTGTTTCTGACCTTGTGAAAAAATAGTATCACTATTTACTTGAGTATCAATACCATTTTCTAAAGAAATTACATAATCAGTTAGCCCCACAAAGTCTAGTGCATTTTTAATTTGTTCCTTTTTAATGGCCTTATCCTGAAGACTAATTTGTTCTGCTACTGTGCCGTTTATCATATGAAAGCTTTGGTCAACATATCCGAACATTTTGCGCTTTTCAGAGTTTGATATGTTATAAACGTCAATTCCATTTATGGTGATACTTCCATTTGAAGGTTTTAAAAACCCCATGGTCAGTTTGAATAATGTGGATTTTCCAACACCGGTTCTTCCTACAAAGGTAACTTTCTCCTGTGGATTTAAATGAAGACTAATGTTTTTTAAAATATCAGTCCCTTTTTCATATTGAAAGGTTACATTATTAAAGGATAGTCTTATATCCGCGCGACTTGGAATAATATCCTCCGCTTTAAGTTCGCTACGCGTACATTGGTCCTCAGGCAAGTTATAAAAGTCATTCACTCTATGGATACCAGATACTGCATGCTGAATGTCTTGAAGCTCCATACCAAGATTTTCTATAGGTGTAAATAAATTGGAAATTAGTTCGATGGAGGCGGCGACCATACCTAGTGATATTCCTAAATAGTTTAGCTGCCTGGAGGATAGTATTACAATAAAACAAATAACTAAAGCACGAGTAAGCTGAATGATGGGTGAAAACAAAGAATCATAGAAATTTACCTTCTCTACGGTTTTGTAGTTATCTAGCAAATACTCAGTATAGTTTTTTTCCATGTAGCTTTCTTTACTGTAGGATTTAATCATTTGTATATTCTTTAAGCTTTCTGAAATATGATTATTTACCTTGCCAACTAAAATCCGATTTTCTATTTGAGCCTGCAGCATTCTCTTTTGAAAAATTCTTGTAATGGAATAAATAATAGGCAGTAACAGTAAAGTACCAATTCCAAGCTTTGCACTGAACGTCCAGATAGAAATAACAATTCCTACAACTTTGAGACAGTCAACCATCATTCCAATAATTCCACTTGTAAACATGGAGTTGATTGCATCTACATCATTGGTAAACCTTGAAACAACTGCACCTGTTCCATTTGCGGAAAAGAACATAGCATTTTAACTTTTCCATCATTTCAAGCCGAATTTCTTTGGTAATTTTTTGACCTAAAACTGTAAGCACGGCATCCTTCATAAAATCAAAGATACCAATAAACAATAGTACCCCCATGTAAGTAATTGCTAAGTTAATCAGTTCGCCACTGATTTTTGGTACAAGGTTATGATCAACAATATATTTCAAAATTTGAGGAGGAATTAAGCTTGCTATAACAACACCACAAATAGCAAAAAATAATAACACATCAATTTTTATATTTTTTTTAATAACTTTAATAAGAGAGCTTTTTACTAGACTACTTCTCATAATTATCACCTCCAGTAGATTGTAGATTGAATATTGATTTATAAACATCAGATTTTTCCATCAGTTCATTATGTGAACCATAATCTACTGTTTTATCTTTGTGCAGAAATACAATCTGGTTGTTTTCTCTAAAAATAGTTAAGCGGTGTGAAATTAGTATAATTAAACTATTTTTATAATTATTTTTAAGGTTCTTTATAATTTCCTCTTCCGTTTTCATATCAACAGCGGAAAATGGGTCATCTAAAACGATAATTTTGCTCTTAGTTAAAAGAGTTCTTGCAAGTGATATCCTTGCTTGCTGACCACCACTTAGCCTAATCCCACTGTTGCCCACTAATGTATTTTCTCCAAGAGGCATTGTTGCTAAATCAGTATCAAAGCAAACATCCTTTAAAACAGAAGAAATGTCCTTCCCAGTTCCAAGAGTTATATTGTTATAAATACTATCAGAAAGTAATTGAGGCTTATGACCGAGGTATGCGATCATCTGACTTCGCTCATATTCAGAGTAGGCCTTAAGTTCCTTGCCATCTATCTTCACACTGCCAATGTAGGGATATAATCCTAGCAAAGATAGTCCAAGTGTAGATTTTCCAGAGGCAATAGAACCAGTGACACCCATGATTTCTCCTTGATTTCCTTCAAAACTAATATTTTCAAATATATTTTCTTTGTCTGTAGGATAACAAAAACTAAAATTGTCTACTGAAAGTCTTGTGTTATTCACATCAACGCAGACCGTGGTGGTTTTGATTTGGTACTGCGTAAGATAAGGCTTAATACGTTTCCATGATATCTGTGATTTTTGTACAGAATTAAATAAATTAGCCGCTTTACTTGCTTTAGTTGCCATTAAGGCAAACATAATGAAATAAGTAGAAAAGTTACCTATAGTCCATCCACCATTAATTACCTTCGTAGCTCCAAGGTAAATTACCGTGATTATCCCAAGCATTGCAATAACATTATAAATTGGCTGCATAGAATTTTCTAAAATGTCGGCTTTAATAGCTTTGTTTTGCAAATCTTCTAATTCAATATTATACCTCGCTAGATTTTGATCTTCCATACCATTTGCGCGATAAAGCATAGCATTCTCAATGGTATCATAAGTAATATTGGCCACATAGCTACTTTTTGTGCGATATGCAATAGTGTACTTATAAATGATTTTTTTAAATTTCTCAGCAAGCATCATGGCAACAGGAATAAAAAGGCTAGATAGAATAGTTATTTTGACATCATAAACAAGCATTGATATGAAATAGGAGGCCATTAACACGCCAGTATCAAATATCTCTGTGGTGAATTTCCGCATACCCTCCACGCAGATGTCAACATCAGAAATGGCTCTAGTCATTAAATCCCCCATATTTTCCTTATCCAACTTTTCAATACTTTTATGCATTATGTTATTGTATATCATAAGCCTCATGGTAGCACTTGTACTATTAGCAAACCGTCTTATGTAAAAACGTTTAAAGTAGCGCATCAATTGAATTATTGCTATAAGAGTTACAAAAGTAATCGCCAGTATTAAAACAGAGGGTAGGCTGTAACCACTAATAATGGAATCAATTAACTTACCCTGATAAATTGGTCCCAGTATTGTTGAAGTGTTAAAAGTTATCCCAAATATTACAATATATGTTACAACAAATTTTTCTTTTTTCCAATAATTAATGATTTTGTCTGGTTGATTCATGGGCTGAATCGTAAGATTTGCCATAATAATTGACATCTCCTTTATTTTTGTTTAAAAAACATTCCATAAGTTCCTTATTTTCATTCTCCTACTTTGGTTTTGATATTATTATACAATACCACACCTGCAATTGCTAAACATATTCCAATACCATCACGTATACGTGGGTTATTAGTGACAATTCTTAATTTCGGTTCAAAATGGAGTGCTGTAATCGGAATAGCTTTTGAAGCAGATGGACAACACTTGGTAAAGAACATATTAAATGTGTGCTTAGAAATTAAAAATAAAGATCATATAATTGTCCTTGGAGTAAGAAGATTTGTAGGAAAAGTTCCCTGGAAA
>DHIM01000343.1:0-524 GCA_002403785.1 Clostridium sp. UBA4746 | reverse complement strand
AAGAGTCTTCATGCCATTTTTAAAGTTTTGTGGTTCAGGAATTTCTGCAGGTATAGTTGATTATTTTTTGCTCTTTTATCTTCATTTGATAATGTTTATGCCAGGTCTTTGGATGATAAAAGCAAAATCTATGTTGTAAATAATAATAAGTTGATAACAACACAAAAACTTAATGATTTGAATTTTATCAGTTTTTACACAAATAAAAGCGACGTTTATGTTATATATATAAATTATATAATAAGTTTAACAAGTAAAGCTAAACAAACTTATAATAATAACTTAAAGTTCATAGGCATGGGCGGTTTAAATGTTTACTTTAGAAATAGAAATAATAACATAGTCGGGATGAAACGAACAATATAGGGATCATCTTATAGAATTAATTAATAAATTAAAACTAAATTGTGATTCTGTTTTTAAGCTTAATGTAGTAAAATAGATAAAAGATATAAAGTTAAAGACCATTTGAACCCATAGGAAGAGAGAGTAATCAGGATTTTCAGAAATTTATATAAACAAAA
>DHIM01000052.1:9155-11500 GCA_002403785.1 Clostridium sp. UBA4746 | reverse complement strand
CATCAAAAAATAAAAAAAATGGAGTAAGGTTAAATGTACAAATCAATAAGTTTAAGTTTAAAAAACCTTGATAATTTCAGAAAAATCAATCAATATAATACTAACTTTAGTTTATCAAATAAAGACTTTTTTGAGCAATATGATAATAGTAATATTATACAAAGAATATTTTTAAGAAAACATGTGAATTTATTACTTGAGGAAAATAATTATATTGGTTATATATGGTTTCAGAAGCATAATAAATATCATAGTTCTATTAATTCAATTAATGTATTAGAGGATAATAATTTAATCGATTTTTATAAGATATTAGTCAGTTCTCTAACTAATAATGATTTAATAACTTATGAATGTGAAGATAATGAAATAAATATAGATATATTAAGAAAGCTAGAGTTCAAAAGGATCAAGGGTTTCATGGAACTTGAAAAGGAATGCGGCGAACACCTTAATATTCTTGTTCCTAGGAAAATAACTTTTTCAATTGTAAAAAAGGATAAAGATGAAAAAACACGGTGTTTAATACAAAACGAAATATTTAAAAATGATGATAGAATTCCTATAAACATAGAAGATATATATTTTGATGAAGCACAGAAATATTATTTTGATAAGGGTGCAATATTTATTAACTTTGATAATATACCGATAGGATATGGTCAAATTATAGTTGAAAATAATGTAGCAAATATAGTGAATTTTGGAATAATAGAAAAATATAGAAAAGAAGGATATGGCAAGGTGCTTTTAAGATACTTGCTCGATATAGCTATTGATAATGAGTTTTCTAAAGTTTCACTAAGGGTAGATTCTAATAATATTATTGCTTTAAAATTATACCTTTCTTTAGGCTTTAACGTAAAAAAAGAAGTATATACGTGGCAAAAAACTAATGTTTAAAAATATAAAAGGAAATAGATGATATATCATCTATTTCCTTTTATATTTTTATATTTTATTTAATGCCACATAAGTTTCAAGTGCTATTCCTAAAATTTCCATAGCATCTTTTAATGCAGTGGCATTTAAACAGTAGGATAATCTAATTTCATTTATGCCAAGTCCGTGGGTTGCATAGAACCCTTCTGCGGGTGCAACCATAACCGTCTTATTGTTATAATTGAAATCTGTTAATAACCATTTTGCAAATTCTTCACCATTTTTTATTGGAAGTTTAGCGATTACATAAAAAGCACCCTTTGGTTTTTCACAAACCACACCTGGTATTTTCGATAAGTATTTATGAAGAATATTTCTTCTTTCCTCGTATTCTTTTTTGACTTTTACAAAATATGATTTAGGAGTGTTAATTAAATTAGCTGCAGCTAATTGTTCAATAGTAGGTACACACAACCTGGTTTGTCCTAACTTTAGAATTTCACTCATAAAATCTTTATTTTTTGATGCAACCAATCCAATTCTAGCACCACAGGCACTGTAACGTTTTGATATACTATCAACTAATATTATTTTATCTAGAATATCTGTCATATATAGCGCAGAAGTATATTTTAGATCATCGTAAACAAATTCTCTATATACTTCATCAGCGATTAAGTATAATTCGTTTTCATCTACAATATCACAAAGCATTCGTACTTCTGCTTCAGTATATACAACACCTGTTGGGTTTCCTGGGTTTGATACTAATATCGCTCTAGTTTTGCTTGTAATCTTACTTGTAATTTCTTCTTTAACAGGTAAGTGAAAGCCATCTTCTGCTCTTGTAATAAATGGAACAATCTTAACAGACGCTACATCAGCAAATCCATTGTAATTTGTGTAAAATGGTTCAGGAACAATAATTTCATCGCCAGGGTCACAAATAGCCATAAGTGCAAACATTATAGCTTCTGAACCACCATTGGTTATCATAATTTCCTCTTTATCAAAACTTATATCCCATTCTTTGTAATATTTAATAAAACTTTCAATTAAAGGTTCTATACCTTGTGAATTACCATATTTAAGTACTTTGTCTGTGTATTGGTTCATTCCTTCTGCGAATGTATAAGGAGTATGAATATCTGGTTGGCCTATATTAAGATGATACACACTAATGCCTCTTTTTTTAGCCTCCTCAGCATATGGAACCAGCTTACGAATTGGTGAAAATTGCATTGATTGAATCCTGTTAGATAATTTCATAATGTTTCCCCCCATCATTAATCTAAAAACTAAGTAAATTCTTTTATTATAATTTCTACAGGCACAGAAGATACTCTCATATCTACCATGTTGTTATGATTACACGTACAGTAATAATTTCTTTCACCTATGCAAGTGTATTGTAAACGTTTATCTCTAATTGTTTCTTCTTTTTTTGCATCATACATTTAAAG
>DHIM01000052.1:2263-8971 GCA_002403785.1 Clostridium sp. UBA4746 | reverse complement strand
CACATTTAAATCACTCCTTTTATGTAGCTTCTCCTAAAAAAGAAAATTTATTTAGAAAAAAAAATATATTAGAGGTCATTAAAAAATAGAAAACAATAATCATATGTATATTGTTCTCCATAATACATAAAAAAGAAACTACTAATATTATAATATACCTGATACTTATATTTCAAGTAAATTAATTAAATGATTAAATATATCCAAAAAGTAAAAATAACTTTAAAAAAGTATGAAAATTATATATAATGATAGATAGTAATACTTTTTAATAAAGGAGAATGCACTAATGAATGAAATACTTAAATACTATATAGAAACATGGGGTTGTCAAATGAATGAGGAGGATTCCGAGAAATTATCTGGTATGCTAATACCAGTTGGATATAAAAGAACTATGGATAAGGGAAATACTGACATAATTATATTTAATACTTGTTGTGTTAGAGAGAACGCAGAGCAAAAGGTTGATGGGAATATAGGGGCTTTAAAAACAATGAAGAAAGAGAATCCGAAACTTATAATTGCTGTTATAGGATGTATGATGCAACAAGATGGTATGGCAAAACATATAATCACTAAGTTTCCATTCGTAGATATTATTATTGGAACACATAATGCGTATAAATTTCCAGAGTACCTAAAAAGAATACAAGGTGGAGATTCACCTATTGTTGAAATTTGGGATAAGGAAGAAGAAATCATAGAAGGAATTCCAATAGACAGAGAAAGTAACATAAAAGGTTTTGTTACAATTATGTATGGGTGCAATAATTTTTGCACTTACTGCATAGTACCTTATGTACGTGGACGAGAGAGAAGTAGAAAACCAGAAGATATTATTAATGAAATAATATCTATGGTTGCACAAGGGTACAAAGAAATAACCTTACTTGGTCAAAATGTTAACTCTTACGGAAAGGGATTAAGTCCTGAAATAAATTTTGCACAGTTACTTATGAGAATTAACAATGTTGAGAATTTAGAGAGAATACGATTTATGACATCTCATCCAAAGGATTTATCTAATGAAGTAATAGAGGCAATTGCTGAAGGAGATAAAATTTGTGAGCAAATTCATTTACCCGTACAATCAGGTTCATCTAACCTTTTGAATAAAATGAATAGACATTATAACAGAGAAGGATATTTAGAATCAGTTAAAAATATTAGAAGTACTATATCGAATGTAGGATTAAGTACGGATATTATAGTTGGATTTCCTGGAGAAACAGAGGAAGATTTTGCAGAGACATTAAGTCTTATGGAAGAGGTGAAATTTAATTTAGCATTTACATACCTTTATAGTAAAAGAAAAGGAACTCCAGCAGATGAAATGCTAGAACAAGTATCAGAGAAAGTTAAGCATGAAAGATTTAATAGATTAGTTGAGGTTGTTAATAGAAATTGTGCAGAAAGAAATAAAGAATGCATAGGTAAGATTGTAGAAGTATTGGTAGAAGGTCATAGTAAAAATGATAAAAGTAAATTAACCGGTAGGACTAGAAATGGAAAATTAGTGAACTTCGAGGGAAACAATAAAGCTATTGGAACCCTTGTGTCAGTACTAATAACGGATGCACACTCTTTTTCACTTATTGGTGAAGAAATATTAGTTAGTATTTAAACTTTAGTAATTTAATTTCTGTGGGTAGATATCGATTAATATTTACTCACAGATAAAAGCAAGGTGGAATAAAAATGGCATTAACTCCAATGATGATACAATATTTTGAAATAAAAGAAACATGCAAGGACTGTATATTGTTTTTTAGGCTAGGAGACTTTTATGAAATGTTTTTTACTGATGCAGAGGTTGCAGCAAAAGAACTTGAACTTGTACTTACAGGACGTGACTGTGGACTCGAAAAAAGAGCACCTATGTGTGGAATTCCATATCATGCTGCAAATACTTATGTAGGTAGATTAATTGCAAAAGGATACAAGGTTGCTATATGTGAACAAGTTGAAGATCCAGCACTAGCAAAAGGCATTGTTAAAAGAGATATTATTAAAATAATTACGCCGGGAACATACACTGATTCCAGTTTTTTGGAAGAAACCAAAAATAACTATATTATGAGTATTTATATAAATAACGAAATTAATTTTTGCGGATTGTGTTTTTGCGATGTATCAACTGGTGAATTCAGTTGCACAGAGACTAAAATTAACATTGTTACCATACTAGATGAAATTTCAAAGTTTACACCAAAAGAAATTATTATCTCAGACGATATATCAGATGAAGTATTAAAGGCTATAAAAGAAAGATTTAATGTTTCATATTCAGCTTATCCAAATGACTATTTTGTAATGAAAGACGATAGTTTAATTATAAATCAGTTTCATAATTTTTGTGAAAATACATTTTCGCAAACTTTACTTAGAAGCATTTCAGGACTGCTTAGTTATATTATAGATACACAAAAAAATTCACTTACTCATATCGATACTATAGAGTACTATGATATTTTAGATTATGTAAGTTTAGATGCAAATTCTAGAAGAAACTTAGAACTTACAGAAACTTTAAGAGATAAAACTAAGAAAGGATCTTTGCTTTGGGTATTAGATAGAACTAATACCGCTATGGGAGCTAGAAGACTACGCAAATGGTTAGATCAACCTTTAATAAATAAGGACTCAATAGACGAAAGATTAGAGGCCGTAGAGGAACTTAAGAATAATACTACTTTTCATGAAGATTTAAAAGATGTGCTCGTGGACATATATGACATAGAAAGACTTGTAGGAAAGATCTCTTCTAGGAATGTTAATGCAAAAGAATTAATTTCTTTGAAGAACTCTATAGAAAAAATACCTAAGGTTAAATCAATTTTAGCAGGGCTTAATAGCAAACTAATGAGGAAAATATATTCAGAGTTAGATGATTTACTAGATATATATAATATCTTAGATAATTCTATTATTGAAAATCCATCTATTTCTATTAAAGAAGGAAACATTATCAAGGGAGGCTTTAATAATGAAATAGATGAGCTAAGACTTGCTAAGGCTCATGGTAAGCAGTGGATAGCTACTTTAGAAGCTGATGAGAAAACGATAACTGGGATAAAGTCACTAAAAGTAGGGTACAACCGAGTATTCGGTTATTATATTGAAGTAACCAGATTAAATATTCCTTTAATTCCTGAAGGCAGATATATAAGAAAACAAACGTTGTCAAATGCAGAACGATATATTACCCCTGAACTTAAGGAAATGGAAAATAAGATTCTAGGTGCAGAGGAAAAATTAGTTAATATAGAATATGATATATTTACAGGTATAAGAGAAGATATCGAAAAACATATAGAAAGAATGAAAAATACTGCAAAACTAATATCAGAAATTGATTGTTTGAGTTCCTTAAGTACAATAGCACTTGAAAATAATTATACTAAACCTAAAATGAATACAAAGGGTATTTTCAATATAAAAGGGGGCAGGCACCCTGTAGTTGAAAAAATGATGCCTACAAATTCGTTTATTGAAAATGACACTTATATGGATGCGCAGGATAATCAACTTCTATTAATAACTGGACCTAATATGGCAGGTAAATCTACTTATATGCGTCAAGTAGCATTAATAACTATTATGGCTCAAATGGGAAGTTTTGTTCCTTGCTCAGATGCAGATATATCTATATGCGATAAGGTGTTTACCCGAATAGGAGCATCTGATGATCTTGCTGCTGGTAAAAGTACCTTTATGGTAGAGATGTGGGAAGTATCTAATATATTACAAAATGCTACTAATAAAAGTCTAGTTTTACTTGATGAAGTTGGTAGAGGTACAAGCACTTATGATGGACTTAGTATTGCTTGGTCAGTAATTGAATATATTTGTAAATCATCCAATCTAAGAAGTAAAACATTGTTTGCAACGCATTATCATGAGTTAACAAAACTTGAGGGTATGATTAAAGGTGTAAAAAATTACTCTGTAGCGGTAAAAAAAATTGAAAACGAAATAGTATTTCTAAGGAAGATTGTACCTGGTGGAGCAGATGAATCTTATGGAATAGAAGTTGCAAAATTAGCAGGTCTACCAAAAGATGTAATTAACAGGGCAAATGAAATCTTAGCATCACTAGAAAGTTTAAATAAAACGACGGAAATTGATTTAACTAATAGTGAAACTAAAAACAATAAACTTTATGATAAATCTAATAATAAAAAGAAATCTGATAATATCGTGGAGAAAGAAGCAGCTGTAGCTTATGAATCTGGCATGGTAGAAGATGAAGTAACTCAAATAAGCTTTACAGATATTGAAAAGGATAATATGCTAAAAGAAATTAAAAGTATAAATATTCTTAATCTAACACCCATGGATGGATTCAATAAGCTATACGATTTAGTTGAAAGAGCTAAGTTAATATAGAAATAGCAAGTTATATAGAAGTAGCAAAGGATGTGGGGCATCATGAGAATTAATATATTAGAAGTAGAAACTTCTAATAAAATTGCTGCAGGTGAGGTTGTAGAACGTCCATCATCTGTAGTAAAAGAGTTAGTCGAAAATAGTATCGATGCTGGAGCTAAAAATATTATCATAGAAATTTTTGATGGTGGTCAAACAAATATAAAGGTAATTGACGATGGATCTGGAATACATATAGATGACATAGAAAAAGCATTTCTACCTCATGCTACTAGTAAAATAAAATGTGTTGAAGACATTTACAAAATACATACATTGGGTTTTAGAGGAGAAGCATTACCAAGTATAGCATCAGTATCTCGTACTATACTAAGTAGCAGGACTAAGGAATCATCAATTGGTAAAGAAATATCTCAGTCCTCGGGGAACATACTCTACATCAAAGAAATAGGATGTAATATTGGTACGACAATAGAAGTTAAGGATTTATTTTTTAATGTCCCAGCAAGGCAAAAATTCTTAAAATCGTCTCAAAGAGAATCAGCTTTAATATCAGACATTATAGGAAGACTTGCATTGGCTAACAATGAAATATCATTTAAATTATCAAATAATAATAAAAAAGTTTTTTCTACATTTAGCTCTGAAAATCTTAGCGATACTATTAGGTATATATATGGCAAAGAGGTTGTAAATAACATTACAAGTTTTGAAGAGTATAATGACATAATGTCTATTCATGGATATATTGGTAATGCTGATATAAGCCGGGGAAGTCGTAATAGGCAAAGTATATTTGTTAATAAAAGGTATATTAAAAGTGGCCTAATTACTGCGGCCGTTGAAAATGCATTTAAATCTTTTTTGATTATTAACAAGTTCCCTTTTTTTGTTATATTTTTAGATATTTTTCCTGAGTATATAGATATAAATGTTCATCCACAAAAAACCGAAATTAAATTCCAACAGGATAAAGCTATATTTAAGATTGTTTTTGATGCTGTGCATACTGCAATTGCTGATAGTTTAAGAGGTGATTTTGATATACCGGAGGGAGATAATAAAAACAATAGTGAGGATGAAACAGAAAAAAATACTATAAGAAAAGAAATTTATGACTTTAACAAGATAGTTATAGATGAAAAAGATAAAGCAGAGATAGAAAAGAGTGTTCAAATTCCTATTGATTTTAAATATAAAACATTAAACAATGAAACAGATAACCTTATGGAATCGCCTTATGAACAAAGGGATAATCTAAATGTTGTCAGTAATTTAAGTAGCGAAACTACTAATGAATTACCGGGTGGAATTGTAAATGCTAAAGAAAGTAGTGGTATAAACTATGACTTGAGTAATGTTACATCAACAAATAATAATTCAAAATTTCCTGAGTTAAGAATTATAGGTCAATTTAATAAAACCTATATAATAGGTGAAGTATATGATGAACTTTACCTAATTGACCAACATGCAGCTCATGAGAAAGTATTATTTGAGAAATTTAAAAAAGATATTATAAACTCTGAAGTGGTATCTCAAATTTTATTAGTACCTACTGTAATGGAACTTAGCATCGATGATTATGCATACTATGTTGAGAATGAATCCGTGTTTAGTGATACTGGTTTTAATATTATTGAGTTTGGAGAAAACACAATAAGTATAAAGGAAGTACCCATAATACTTGGGAAACCAGATATTAGAAATCTCTTTAACAATATACTAGACAATCTAAAAAATATGGGTACAGGTAAAACTGTAGAAGTTAAATATAATAAAGTGGCATCACTTGCGTGCAAAGCAGCTGTTAAAGCAAACAATCAGCTAACGCAGCCAGAAATGATTAAACTAATTAATGATTTAAGATATATAGATGAACCTTTTACTTGTCCTCATGGAAGACCAACAATAATAAAGATATCACTTAATGAACTAGAAAAAAAATTTAAAAGAATACAATAGAAAAAGGTGGAAACATGAAAGATTTATTTATATTAGCAGGTCCTACTGCTGTAGGCAAAACAGAAATTTCCATAAAACTTTCTCAAAAGTTAAAGGGGGAGATTATATCGGCTGATTCAATGCAAATATATAAATATATGAATATTGGCTCCGCTAAAATTTCAAAACAAGAGATGAGGGGAATTCCTCATCATTTAGTGGACATAATAGAGCCTAGTGAAGAATTCAGTGTAGCCGAATTTAAAGAGAGAGCAGAAATTGCTATTGAAGAAATCTCTAATAAAAATAAACTTCCAATGATAGTTGGTGGAACTGGATTTTATATAAATTCCTTAATATATAATTATAGTT
>DHIM01000052.1:0-2117 GCA_002403785.1 Clostridium sp. UBA4746 | reverse complement strand
CCTTAATATATAATTATAGTTTTGCTGATACCAATAAAGATGAAATATATAGAGAGTATCTTACAAAAATTGCAGATGAAAAAGGAAAAGAATATGTACACAATTTACTTAAAGATATTGATGAAGAAGCCTATAAAAAATTATATCCCAATGATTTAAAAAGAGTTATTAGAGCTTTAGAAGTGTACAAAGTAAGTGGTAAGCCCATGAGTGTGTTTGCAAAAGAACAAAACATATTAGATATTCCCTATAATGTACATTATTTTGTACTAAATATGGATAGGCAGAAATTATATAGCAGAATAAATCATCGCGTAGATATTATGATGGAAAATAATTTAATTGATGAAGTTATAAAATTGAAAGAAATGGGCTATAATTCAGATATGCAGTCAATGAAGGGAATAGGATATAAAGAGATATTATATTATTTAAATGGTGAAATATCCTTAAAAGAGGCTGTAGAAATGATTAAACAAGGAAGTAGAAATTACGCTAAAAGGCAGCTTACTTGGTTTAGAAAAGATTCAAGAGTAGTTTGGGTTAATAAAGATGAATTTAACAATGATGATGAAATTGTAGAATATATTGCAAGTCAGCTATGTTCTTTAACAGAAGTTTAAAATACTATGTTTTTTAAGTAGAATATTAATTGTGGAGGTACATCTATGAATAAACCTACTAATAATTTGCAGGATATATTTTTAAATGGAGCTAGAAAAAATAAAATATTAGTTACTCTATATCTGGTAAATGGTTTTCAATTAAAGGGTAATGTAACGGGCTTTGATAGTTTTACGGTTGTATTAAATTGTGATGGAAAACAAATGATGATATACAAACATGCAATTTCTACTATATCTCCATTAAAACCGATAGCATTAAACAGTGACGAAATTTAAAATTATAGTATGGAATCACTACTTATAGTAGTAGTAGTAGTAGTAGTAGTAGTAGTAGTAGTAGTGATTCCATACTTTTGAAATTCCGTGAAAGAATTTTATAGCTTACGTAAAAGTAAATAATTTAAGACCTTAGGTTAATTATTATCTTAGGGCTTTATTTTTTACGTAAATTCACAAATATAGTAGGATTAAATAAGAATAAATATGAAAGAGGTAAATGATGATTAATGAAAAGAATATTAAGACATTAGGAACACATAGCGGAAAATTTCATGCAGATGATGTTATGGCTACCGCTATTATTACTCTACTACTAGGGGATATAAAGGTAACAAGAACGAGGGATGAAAATACACTTAAAGCCTTAGATTTTGTTTATGACATATCCTTTGGAGAATTCGACCATCATCAGATAAATAAAGAAATAAGAGAAAACAATATTCCATATGCTGCTTGTGGTTTAGTTTGGAGAGAGTTTGGGTCAAGAGTAATACAAAAGTTTAATTCTGGATTTGATGAAACTGATATAATCTCGATTTTTGATTATGTTGATAAAAATTTAGTTCAAGGAATTGACGCTACAGATAATGGTATAGATATAAAATCAGAAATTAAAGTAACTTCAATAAGTGATATTATCCAAAGTTTTAATCCTACATGGGATTCTGTTGATTCCAAAGATGAAGCATTTGAAGAAGCGGTTGGATATGCTACTGAGGTTATAAAGAGAATAATAAGTAGACAAGTTTCTGTTATAAACGCAAGGATGATTGTAAATGATGCCTTTAAAAATAGAAATATTAACGAAATAATTGTTTTAGAAACCGGTTGTCCTTGGCTTCAACAATTACTTAAAATAGATATAAATAATGAGGTATTGTTCGTCATTTCTCCAGATGATAATAATGTAGAGTATAAGATTCAGACTGTAAAGAAAACTGTTGGTACTTTTGAAGCAAGAAAAGATATATTAGAATCTATTAGGGGGAAATCAAGTGAGGAAATAAATTCTATAATTAAAATAGATGATGCTATATTTTGTCATAAAGCAGGGTTTATAGCATCAACTAAAAGTATGGAAAGTGCTTTGAAAATAGCGAAATTATCAGTTTAAAACTTATATAAATAAAGGAATCACTATTTGTGGTAAACGGGTTAGATTTGGATCTGCATGATGACTAAAAGAGCCTGTGAGATATTATAATATCTCAC
>DHIM01000361.1:7860-12025 GCA_002403785.1 Clostridium sp. UBA4746 | reverse complement strand
TACATAAAAGTTTTGGCAGTGGTAATGTTGTTTCAATTACTAGTAAAGATTTAGAAATTAAATTCGAGGGAGGAGTTGTAAGAAAATTTGATACAGATATTTTGTATAACAACTCTCTAATTACAAAGAAATAATGGATGGACTAGACTGAAATTTAGGTGCAATAAACGACCATAAGACCATTAAAAAGACTCCATACATGTAACTATTAAAAAAACGTGTGGAGGGATGGAATAAAAATGGCTAAAATGATGCTGAAAAACATGAGAAAAACTATTGATAAAACTATTGATGAATGTCACAAAGATTATTTAAATTATTGTATTGCTATAGGGCAAAGGGATAAAACACTTGAAAGCAAAATAAGATTCTACAGATATGAATTATCTAAAATTTTAAACATTTCAGAGAGTATAGAAACGCTTACTAAGTATAAAATAGAAAATAAGGTTGTCTCTATGAGAAGAGATGGATACAAAGGGAATACTTATAAAACATTTGTAATTAAGACTAGAGCATTTTTAACCTACTGCTTTGATAATAATTATTTGAAAAGGTTTGATGTCAAAATTCCTACAGTTGATTTAGATAAAAAAACAATTTATACTGAAGATGAGTTAAATAAATTGCTAAAAAAGCCTAACCTAGATAAGTGTTTAGTTGGAGATTTTAAAGGGTGGGCAACAATTAATTTCCTTTTTGGAACAGGTTGCCGTTCAGAGACTTTATTAAATGTGAAAGTACAGGATATTAATTTCCTTAATGATATGATTTTATTTAGGCATATGAAAACTAGAAGGCAAATTACAGTTCCATTAAGTCCTACACTAAAGAAGGTTTTAAAAGAATATATAGATATAATGGATTTAAGTAATGAGGACTTATTATTCTTTAAGCTAAATAAAGAAAAGATGTGTTATGATACATTGCACCAGAACATAAGTAATTACTTTAATAATAGAAATGTTAAAATGAGAGGAGTAAACACTTTCAGAAATACATTTGCTACCTTTTTTATAATTAATCATGGTGATATCTACAGATTAAAAATTATTCTAGGACATTCAAATATTAAAACTACGGAACGATATATTAGTCTTTTACCACTTGATTTAAATGAAGATATTAGTAAGTTTAATCCATTGGATGTGCTAAATAAGAAAAATTTGAAGACTAGATTAAAAATAAATAAGACATAAAAAATGGGTACTGCACAGTATAATCAAACTTGCTTCACAAAAACAGTAATATTAAAATACTACAGGTCAAACTAGCAATGTTGACCTGTAGTACTATTATGCGTATATTACCTATGAGCCACCCACCAGTATAATGGAAAATATTTGCTGATGCTGTATAATACATCAATAAATTTATAAATAAATAACCATTAACAAGACTACCTTAATTGGTAGTTTTTTTTATTATAATAAGATAGTAAAAGATACGCCTGTTCAAATAGGAATGCCTAAGCTTGGAGTGGAAACACAAGTAAGTGAACATATATTATTTCAGTAATAGTTGATTATTTAGATGCTACATATTTTACTATCTTATGGTTATTTGGATAATACAATAATAGTGAGTCTATTTATTTATAAGTATAATATGTATAATCCCAAAACCTAAGGAATTATAGGCTGTAGGAGCCATTCTAAGCGATTAGAACATCTAAAACACACTATTACATTACCTTAAATCAGATATTCGTATTGGTGGCAAGGGGAGAGTTGTTTTCTTTAGTTGTAGTTGTAGATTGAATTGGAGTGGTCTTTAATTTATGCTATAGAAGCAATTAGGATTATATTTTATTGCAGTTTTCAAGCACCACAGATTTATGGAGGTTGGGTGTATGTTGAACATACACGTAGTACTCGATACAATTTCTTATACTAAAACTTACAGGGTAGGACATTTTTGGGACACGCTTACAGAGGGGTGGGTAAAACACCATGTCATTGAAGAAGAAAAGGTGAACGGAGCAATACTCCTAGCAGGTCAAAATCGGTGCTCTAACTAATAGTTATACTGCCACTACAAGCATTGTTTGTGTTAGGTAGCAAATCACGACGTAGGGGTCAAACTAAACAATGCTTATGATGACGTTATCTCCTCGTTCAAAGTGTGTAGCGATATACGACAACATTTAGTTTTAGTTGGAAAAGACTAATAGCTTTGACGGTGTAACGATTCGTGAGGTCAAAAAAGAAGTGGAGTGTTTCATTTACAGTTAATAGTTAATGACTTTCGCAAGGGCATTACCTATTAGTCTTTTTTTGTACTTATTTTTTTATCTTTTACCTTTCTCGTAGTTTCCCAATTTCTCGTCATTCAGTCATATTCTCTCGTTCACAGTTATATCCTGTCTGAATCAAATCTGTATTTTATTTAACATATTTTAGAGCGTTTTGACGTACGTATGTACACAAAAATATTATATTATAGTTATTGACTTGCAGGTTTCAAGAATACAGTTATTGATTTATCAGCTTGGAGAACTAATGAGTGGGAAGTAATTATTTTACTATCTTATAATGTTCATATAACCTCAAAAGTAGAGCGTCAAAAGCTTATATGACGTTCTAAAAGCCTATTATATTGATTATGGCATCTTAAAGGATGAAATTATATATTAGTTTTTGTCGTTATAGATTGTATTAGAGGTGATGGTGTATTTTACTATCTTATAATATGTAATAATTTGACATATAATGCGAATAGGTATATGATACTAATAGTAACTTACTTGTTTAGACTGAATGGGTTAAGGCTTTAAAATAATTTTTATTAAGTAGCGTTAAAAAATCTATTAATATAATGAAAGGAGAAGTACTGTAAATGAAGTTGGTTAAAATTGGTAAGTTGGCAGTTAAAAACTATTCTACTACAATTTCTAATAAGGAAATATATGAATGCATTAAGATTCTCCCTGTAGAATATAAGAAGGTCAACTCTCGTGTATTCATTCATGAAAATAGAAAATCCTACCTCTGCTTCTGCATAAGGCATCTTAGATTTATTGATTTTTACATTGGCATTGAAGATGGAGTAATTGAAAAGTTTAAACGAGTGTTTAAATTAGCAGTTTATAAAAAATACAAAAATGAGATTCATTTGTTCGAATATAAAATAAATACATTTCTTCTTTTGGTTAAAAAGGAAATTAAAAAAACAGAAGAAGGGAAATATGTAACTCAAGATGTATGGGAAAAATATAGATATGTTTGGGTTAAATACATAATAATGTATAATTTAATTCACGAAATGAATCATGATATTCAAAATAGGAGAAAAGAACTTAATTTCAAATTATATGATTTAGTCTTTTCGAAGTGGGAGAATAGTAACCATGAGATAGATTCAGCGAAAAGAAGCGAGAGAATCTATGAAAAGTATGGAGATAAATTTAATAAAATTTTGAAAACAGAAGGTATAGAAGTTTACCATAAATTTGAGAATGGATTAGATATTGGATATAAGTATAATATTGATATAGATAGTGACTAGGAAACGGAGAATTAACAAAAGGATGTCTGAAACATAATTCTTGACATCGTCAGAAAAGTAAAGTAATAGTAAACAAAATCTGAGATTTATGCAAAAATACTTTCTCATAATAAATTTTAAAAATATAACAATGAAAAAGGTGATAATTTGAAATTAAAATTGAAGAAATATAATATTCAAGACATGATTTATACTATAAGCAACTATGGAGAAGTATTTGGTAAAAGTGGATTATTAAAAACTAGACCAGATAAAGATGGGTATTTAGTTGTTACACTAGGAAGAAAAGGAAAGAGACAAACAAAGAAAATACATAGACTTGTGGCTGAACTATTCTTACTTAATGAGCATAATTTGTTAGAAGTAAATCATAAAGATTTTAACAGAGCGAATCCTAGATTTGATAATCTAGAATGGTCTACTCATAAAGATAATGTTTTGCATTCGAGTTTGCAAGGCAGATATTCAGCTAGTAGCATAGGGTCAAAAAATAGCAATGCAAGACTTACAGAAAAAGAAGTATTAAAAATAAGAGCGTTACATGATAATGGGGATACTGTATATAAAATTGCAAAATTGTATGTTAGAGGGTGGCAAACCATTAACCATGTTGTCAAAAGAACAACATGGAAACATGTTTAATGGTGGCACTTTATTG
>DHIM01000361.1:5570-7793 GCA_002403785.1 Clostridium sp. UBA4746 | reverse complement strand
GTTTAATGGTGGCACTTTATTGTTTGGTAATTAGCTAACAAAGAGTCAACAGGGATTAATATCTGTTGGCTTTTATAATTGTTGAAGGAAAGAAAAAATAAAATGCAACGGAAAGGTGTAAAGGCTAAATTGATTTTATAATTTACTGTAAAAGTAGTTGACAATGCTAAAATATCATGATAATATGTACTAGTAAGTATTTATTAGTAAATATTCTGAATTTGGAGGAAACAATAATTATGATAGGATTAGAATTCATACTTAACCTTTATGGTATGCAACAACAAGAACTTGCTGTTAAATTAAAAATAAAAAAACAAAATATTAACCTTTGGTTTAAAGGAAGACAGGATGTATCCAAAAAACATTTACATACACTTTCTGAAATGTTCAACATTCCACAAGAATACTTTCAGAAAGAACTTGGTGAAATTGATAAATTAGAAATCCAAAAGATGAAATTAGAAACAAGTGTTGAATCAGATATTGGTGTTGGATATGCAATTGAACGTTATGACTATGAAATTAAAGAAAGAAAACTATTCGTACAAATTGGGAACACCCTTACGACGTGTTTTAATGATGAAAAGTCAGATGGAGGACTTTATGATGCATCCGAGTTGCTAGATTTATATAAAATGTTTACAGACATAGTGGCAGATAAAGAAATCAATAAAAGTATATTAGAAGGACTGCTTTTAGCAACCGTGAATAAATATCAAGGAAATTCCACAGAGAAGGATAAATTTGTACTTAAGGTGGCAGATGAAATTAAAGAATATAATAAAAAGTTACTTGATGAAAAGATTCTTATGGATATGGATGATGGTTCAGACGAATAACAAATTAAATTCAAGCTATAAATATAGATAGGCACCAGTACGGCAAGTAAAACATATAACACATAAATTATAAAATAGTAAAATATCAAATAAATATAGAAAATAACGCAGGGAGGAATTTAGAGTGAAACCAAAAGAATTATATTATTCGGACACATAGAAAATTCAAATATTAAAATGCTTAGTCTAATTTAACTATAAAATATAAATTGAGAAAGGGGAATTAAAGAAGGGATTGCTACCACCACATATATACGGGGAATATTTAATCTTGGTCAGCGAACCAAAATAATTATAGAAAGTTAGGTTGAAAACGGTGAAATTACTCTTTTTTATAAAACTGTTAATAATTGAATATCGGGATTTAACCCTAGTTACATGCGTGTGATACTATGTTTTGCTCATAGCATTGCTTTGCTATACCCTTAAATAATTAAGGCAATAGCATAAGCAATCATTATATTGATGTAGGTAATATTAACGTAAGTAATTAGGGTATATTTGTGGACGGCAAAAATTAAAATTGGTTAAAGATTTATATGAATGTATTGAGTAGAAGGTTAAAGAAATGTGTGAATTACATAAATGTAACTTGCGTAATGGTTATTGAGAGCAATTGCAAATTTTTACTATTTAAAATAATAAAACTAAGAGGGGATTATATATATGAGCGAATTACAAATATTAAACAATTTAGAATTTGGTGACGTAAGATTAATGGACATTGATGGTAAAAACTATTTTGGAGCGACTGACGTAGCAAAGGCTTTAGGGTATTCAAATCAAAGCAAAGCAATTCTTGACCACTGCAAATTAAAGGGGGTGACGATTCGTGAGGTAGGGGTCGTTACAGGAAAAAAGAAAGATGGTTCGGATAGTATGCAAAATGTATATTTAAAATTCATATCGGAAGGCAACTTATATAGATTAATTGCAAGAAGTAAATTACCGTCGGCAGAGAAGTTTGAATCCTGGATATTTGATGAAGTATTACCCGACATTAGACAACATGGGATGTATGCTACAGATGTTACATTAGATAATATGCTTAACAATCCCGATTTTGCCATAACAATGTTGACTGAGTATAAGAAAGAGAAAGAAGCAAGGATGATAGCAGAAGCAGAGGTTGAACTTAATAAACCAAAAGTTGACTATTATGACTTAGTAATGGATGCACAGGGATTAGCAAAAGCAGGAGATATAGCCTCTAAGTAAAAGGTGTTGAATTCATCATAGATACACTCAAGAAAAACGGTAACAGTTTAGAAAAAGAAATAGTTTAGTACATAGGTCTTTGAAGGCAATGAGGACTGGTAGGATATTCGGGAACCTATTAGGGCAAGACCAACAACGGATTTTGTTATATTAATAGACTTTC
>DHIM01000361.1:4675-5402 GCA_002403785.1 Clostridium sp. UBA4746 | reverse complement strand
TTAATAGACTTTCAAAGGATGTTGATAACATGGTTGCTTCAACTGAAATAGATAAGTTTAGAAGGAAACCGTTAGCAGAGGGACTGAGAAAATATTTTACAAACTTAAAGAAAAAACAATTGCAAGCAGATAATAAAGCCGAAAATATGATGTGAAGGAGATAATGATTATGAATCAATGTATTAATATCAATCAACAATTATCAAGAATGTCTAAAAATATCGCAGATGAATTACAATCCAAAACAGCCTGCAATGTCGTATCATCATGCTTTGCTAATAACATAATGGTATATTATGTATTTATGGACTTGAAAGGATTACCGAGCAACACTGATTATAGAATAGTAAGTGTAAACAATGTTGAACACATTAACAACCTAAATGTTTATGTCAATTATTTATTGGATTGCCTAAACGCTAATATATATGTTCAAGCGAATATTTGTTCAATCAGCAAAATCATATATAACATTACTGATGGTTATGAAGGTGTTGATATTAATTTTGAAATATTAGATGATACATTTAACCGAGGAGACAAGCAAATGTTTTTTATCAATGAAAAGATTAGCATGAAACCTTCTTTAGAAAAAAACACCGTACTGATTTTAGATAATGACTTAGGCAATGTTCTAATTAATTTCAATACAAATATTTATACAATAAAAGAAGTAGCGTAGAATAGCCACATCAGTAAAATTGCATATTACATATTACATATTACA
>DHIM01000361.1:0-4496 GCA_002403785.1 Clostridium sp. UBA4746 | reverse complement strand
CATATTACATATTACATATTACATAAAAAAAACTGGCTCGCACATACATAAATCAAATATTAGTGGTGTAAGATTTTATACCACTAATAGAATATAAAATAGTAAATTAATAGGAGGAGTTATTATGAATAAAAACATACAAGAAAAAATGAATGAGGTATTTAAAGATAAAACGTTAAAGGAGAATAAAACTCATGTGTAAAATTAAAATTGTTGATTCCATTATGGGTTCTGGCAAAAGTTCATATGCAATTCAGACCATGAATAGAGAGAATGAAGATAGATATGTATATATAACACCTTTTCTAGATGAAGTAAAAAGAGTAAAAGATTCTTGTGATAGAAGGAAATTCTATGACCCACAGGAGAGAGGAAAGGGGAAGTTACATAGCTTTCACGAGTTATTGCTAGGCTGTAAGGATGTGGCTAGCACCCATGCTCTATTTTCAAATGCCAACGAAACAACTTATGACCTAATATTGAATGGAGACTACATTTTAATTTTAGATGAAGTTATGGAAGTGGTCAAAGAAGTTAAACTGAAGAAGAATGACTTGGATGTACTATTGAAAATGGATTTTATCAGAGTAAATGAAGAACATGAGGTTTCGTGGAATGAAGATAAAATTGAGTTTGATACAAAGTACAATGAAATCAAAGAGATGTGCTTGAATAACACATTATTCCTAATTAATAATAAACTTATGCTGTGGACATTCCCAGCAAATATTTTTAAAGCATTCAAAGAAGTATATGTTATGACATATTTGTTTGCCTCTCAGGTTCAGAAGCATTATTATGATTTATTTGATATTGAATATGAATATTACTATGTAACAAAAGAAAATGGAATATATATATTGAAACCTAAGGACGATAATTACGTTGAAGATAGAAATGGTATAAGACAGTTAATAAATATATATGAAGGCAATTTGAATAATGTGGCTATACGCCATAATGCACTAAGTTCTACTTGGTTTAAGAACGCAAACAAAGAAAGGTGTGATACAGCACCGTTACAAGCAGTTCTCAAAAAAAACTTGTACAACTATTTCATTAATGTGGTTAAGAGTAAATCAAATGAGAATATGTGGACTACATTTAAGAGTGCAAGACCAAAGTTAAAAGGTAAAGGTTATGCTAAAGGATTTATTCAATTTAATATGAGAGCAACAAATGAATTTAAAGAAAAAGTAAGTCTGGCATATTGTGTAAATGTCTATATGCTACCTAACATAAAAAACTTTTTTAATAATAAGAAAATTTATGTTGATGAGGGGTTGTATGCTTTAGCTGAACTATTACAGTGGATTTGGAGAAGCCGAATTAGAGAAGGACAAGCAATTAATTTATACATTCCGAGTAGGAGAATGAGAGAATTATTGGTTAGTTATTTAGAGGGAGTGATTTAATTTTACTACAAATTAAATATAAAAAGTAGTAAATGTGTTTTGAAAGGATTGGTATGACTAGGGTTAAGAGATATTTCCCTTATATAAGAAGATATATATAATTATTAGTCCATATTAAATTATACATAAGTATTTATACAGATAAAATCATAAGGATATAAAATTTGTCAAGGCAATGGAGAAGAAAATGGAGGTTCATCCCATTTTTTCGGAGTTGCTAGGGAACTTTTTGCGAGGCAACGAGCGCTCTAAAAAGTGGGTAACGCACTTGAACTTTCTTTTGAACTTTCTATATATAGATGGAATTATAGCCATTGCTATCGCAAGGCAGTGCGTTACCCACATTTACTCCGTTGCACTCCGAAAATGTTCCCTACAACTTCGAAAAATGAGGATGAACCTCTCATTTATTCTCCGTTGGGTAGCAAATTTTATTGTTTTAGGATAATGATTTATTCGGCTAATATGATTAATAAGTGGCTATGCATAAATATATAAATATACTACATAATTATTCATACAATATATTATATTATAGTAAAATAATAACAATATATGGAGGTGAATTATGAATGATTTAGAAATTATAAATACATCAGAAACAATAGCAGATACAGTAGTTACGGACATACAGATACATTGCTAGGATGCTCAGAAAGAAACATTTTGAGTTGATGGCTAAGTTAAAAAGGCAGATTAGAAAGAATGGGACAACAAAGCATATTGGCATTATACCTATATTTTGTGAGAATGGACTTTGCGTTGAAGATTACTTTATTAATAGTGCATATAAGGTCAAAGGCAATAACAGGTCATATAAATGTTATTTGATAACTAGAAAGGGTGCTGATTTCTTAGCAAATAAAATGACAGGAGCAAAAGGAATACTTTTCACTGCTGAATATGTTACAAGGTTTAGTGAAATGGAACAGAGCCTTCAGCAGGGTGCTGAAGCAAAAGAACAGTTGTTGTTAGGATTATTTTGCGATGACACGATAGTTTTAGCTACACCACAAAAGGAACTTCGAAAACTTGTATCGGCAAAGAAGATGCTAAATTAAAGTCCATTTTGAGAAATACATATATTATAGAATAGTAATACATAGGGTAAAGAAAAATATAAAACTTACAGGAGTATTATGAAAAACACAAATAACGTATACATATTAAGTTTTGTGAAATTAATTACTTTAGAGGAGTTTAAATACAATGTAGAAGAAGCATATGAAATATGTAATTAACAATGGTGGCTACAGGAGATATTTAGAGGAGGAAGTTAATATTGGGAAGAAAGAAAAAGGAATTACCCAAATTGGGGGACATTAAAATTACGCATGGCAAGACATATGAATTTCAAGAGGTGATTGAGGATTTTTTTGTTAATCATGTATGGGAATGTATTGATTTAGAACTGGAATATTTATTTGGAGATGGAGATAAACCAAAGTCTATGGATGACGACGAACAGAAGGAGCGTTATAGTGACTTTGATGCATATGATTATTTAAATAGGTATAGTATGGAGTAATGTATGATTATTATTAGTTTTAGAAATTGAAGTACATAAAACAAAAAAATGAAATGACAATAAAAATAATTTATAGTAAGGTGGTGATATCCATGCCATGCAGATTTCCCGAAAGTACAATTAGAAAATATGAATCACTTGGATATTCACTCGAAGAAGCTACATTGGAAGAGATGTCATTTATTTATGAATTAAATATTGCAATGACATTGAGACATTTAAAATTTTTACATAAGAAAAAGTGGATTGTGCTAGACAGATACCTAATAAAAAATAGACCCTTGGAGATGTTTAGTTATTTATTTGCCGACGAAGAAGCATACCAGAACTATTTAGAGTGGAAAGAGTCCAAGGCTAAATTGCTTGAAGAAAGAAGGGTGAGGAGAAAAAGGCGTGTTTATAGAAAGCGTATGGAAAATAAAAAGTTGAAAGATAGTTTGAAGAAATTGGATATATGATAGATGGATATAGACATTCTCTTGTATTAATAGGATTCCGATAAATGTTGAAAATTAATCCATGAAACTAAGGCTATCATTAGTGGGACTCGAAACGTCCCAGAAAGGATGCTGGATTTTGAATTATAGGAGGGAGGGTGTGGTAAAAATTCGCCTCATACATTAGGATTATCCAATCTAATGTATATTAAGCTGTTGTAAAAAATGAGATAACCCATCTATAAGTTTTTGAGGAATTACAATTTATTGAAGGATACTAAAAACATAGTTATCATATGTCCATGGATTTGGTAGGTGATAGATTATTTTTATGGAAAGTAATGTTCATTGAATTATCTTAGAGCATATGGTATTATCTATTTTGAAATTATTAGAATTATAAGGGGGACATTTTAGAATGAAGAAGAATAGTAAATTTTTAGTAGCAACTATGGTAATTGGGGTAATACTAAGTGGGTGTAGTTCTAAGCCAGTAACTAAAGTTGTAGATACTGCGAAACCAGTTGCCACACAAAAGTCTTCATCAAAGCCAACACAAGCAGATTTAGATGCAAAATTAAAAGCAGTGGCAGTTAAAGCAGACTTTGTAAAACTAAATGGTCATGAGTCTGAAAACAAGGACTTAAAAGTAAAAGTAACAGGCAAAGTATCAGTTGTAGATAATACTAAAAAAATAGAATTATTTGATTGCTTTCAACTAACTACAAAAGAAGGTGATGGATATGGAAGGTATACTATAATTAATGTGTTAAGTACTCCAGTAGCAGAAGGGGATACAGTAACGGCATATGGAACTGTAAATGAAGAAAAAAGTGGATATGGTGGCACAGGTATAACGTCCACAGTTGTAGAGAAATAAATAAAATAACATTAATGCGAGAACAAAAGTTGCTAGGATAGGTATGACAACGCAGGAATGTATTGATTCTACTTGGGGACGTACAGAAAGTATTAATCGAACTACGACTGCAGACGGGTAAGTGAACAATGGGTTTATGGTGATACGGCAATGAGTTTTTTATATTTTGATGATGTAATACTAACATACATACAGAATTAAATAATTATTAACAGATAAGAGGCTACCTTGATTGG
>DHIM01000365.1:3433-3654 GCA_002403785.1 Clostridium sp. UBA4746 | reverse complement strand
TTCTATAAAGTCTCCAATTGAATTTGTAAATAATCATCCACTTGAATATTTAGAAGTTGAAAAAATTTATGAGTTAAAGCATAAAGCATATAGATTAGAATTACTTTCCTATAAGATACTTTGTTATACTAATAATCCGAAAGAATTAATTAAAAAGGAAAAACCTGCTTGGATTAAAGATATTGATTTTAAAATCATAATATTAGAGTTAAAGGGTAAAA
>DHIM01000365.1:413-3254 GCA_002403785.1 Clostridium sp. UBA4746 | reverse complement strand
ATATTAGAGTTAAAGGGTAAAATTGAGATTGACGAAAAGAGAGAAGAATATAAAGAAAAACTGCAATTGATTAATGAAATTTTAAAATGTAATGAGTTAAAGATGGATATACCCAAAAGTATAAATGAAGAAGACTGGTCATATTTACGTGATTTAGAAAAAAGTATAAAAGGTAAAATTGATAATAACAAGAAAAATGAAATTGGATTAAATGATAAAGAGAAAAAACTAATTGAAGATGAAGAAGAAACAAAATATTTAAAAAAAATCACAAATATAATAAAGGATAATAAATTAGTACATTAGGCATTCAAATAAAAATCTAATATTGATAAGGTTACAATGATACCGACTAGTATGGAAGATGCAGTTAAAGTTCAGGGTCTTATAGATATGCTTTAAGATAATGAAGATTTTCAGGATGTCTATCAAAATGTAGAGTACATAGAGGAATTTGCTGGATAGGTGGTAGCACTTGAAAATGAAGTTAGTTCCCATGTAGTAGTAGATATAAAAGAAAATTTAAGGGTTAATTATAATAGATTTACATTTACTGGTTATAGGCACCCAAAGAAAGATATTTAATAGAATACCTAAAAATATAAATTTACCACAAGATTATAATTAATTTAGAAATCATTCAATGGATGTTTTTTTATTCCTTGAATTTTAAATATCAATTTATGTGTTTTTGGAATATATTTGAACAGGATAAGACTTTCACTTATACGATATATAATATATAATATATTACATATGTATATATGTATATAGAGGGGAGGTAAGAATATGAAATGTTTATGTTGTGGAAATGATATGAAAGAATATGAATTTGAAGAATATGAAAATATGACAGATGAAGAGATATTAAAAGTAATAAGTGAACATAAAGAAAAATGTGAATGGGTTGAAAACTTAAAAGGATTTAGGTTATTGTACAATAGTAGCACTAGATTTTAAGGCGAGAGATAAGACAATAGAAAGAATATAAATAACCTTAAGGAAATTTAGGCATAAGGGCTTTTCTGGTATATCATTATGGTAAACGTTTAAGTTTATCGTTATAACGTCATGTTAAAGTGGCAATATTATAAATATTCCTTTTTCATGTATATGAAATTGATTTATAAGAAGTATTGAGTCATAAATATATGGCTCTTTATTTAATTTACAATTTATTTTTACCCTCGACATTATAATGACACATAGAATTGTTATTATAAATATATAGCAAATAACTAGTAATTGAGTTTTTTAATTAGAGTCCCCCTTTAATTAAATATATAATAAAACTAGTAATGGACTGGAGTCATTTAGCCAGTCCTTTTTATTTTTTTGCCTATACTATACCATTAAAACTCATTTATCGTAATCATAATGTGAAAAAAGGGTGGTGGGTGTAAATTTTCATGAATTAAAAATATAAGATTAAACTAATAGCTAACTATATATATAGACTATAAGCATATGGATTATTTATGTCAAATCATATATAATAGTGTCAGTACTTAGTGATTTCTTTCATAATATTGTAGAGCATGAAGAACCCAAATTTAGAAAGGTTCAGAAGTAGTTTTATTAATTCAATCGTCTGCATAACTTTCCCAAATTGATAAGATAAACTGAATTTCAAATTGAAATTTAAAATAAAAAATAGGGGGAATTAGAATGCCATTAATAGGTAGAAAACATCTTAATGATTTAACAAAGAAGCCAGATAAAAGCTACTGGAATTTAAATGAACATCCTAGTAAGGACATGAAGGAGTTAAGAAGCAATGACGGTAACTATTGGTATTATATTAATACCACAAACAAAGAGAGCATAGAGAAAGCATTGGAAGCCGTAAGAAAGTTATACACGTTGTCAGTGGTATATAAAGAAGAAGGTATTGCTATACTGGTTTCTATGCTTAAGCTATTGAAATAAAATGATTTAAAGATTAAGTATACTAATGATAACGAAGGAATGTATTAATCTAGCTACGACAGCAGATGGAACAAGTGAGCAATAGGTCTTTGGACTATATAATTATGGATTTCTTGTATTTTGAAAATGAAATAGTAATAGACATACAGAATTAAATAATTACTGATAGATAAGAGGCTACCTTGATTGGTAGTCTTTATTTTATTGCAAATAATCATTGATTACATAAAGCTTTTAATGAGGTTTTGCTTTACTAAATGGATTTACGCTTATGGGGTTAAATTAATTTAGTATATAAAAAAGCTGTACTCTTTGGCAAGAATACAACAACTTTAATTAATACTACATTATCAGATGTAGTAAGCATAATAGGTTAAATTAATTATACATTTAAAAATACATATTGTAAATGAAAATTGTAATTTTTGGAATTTAAAAAAATATACAAGAATATATTCTGTAGAGCATCATTAATGATGCTTTTTTTATTTTGCAGAAAAATATGAAAGTAGCTATAAGATAAATTTATATATTAGCAAGTAAAGTATATTTTTATTCAATTATACTAATCATAAAGAAAACGAATAAAATAAAAGCAAATATAATAAGGATGTGTAGAAATGAAAAATGTAAAAATTGCTTCAATATTTATTATAATTAGTATATCTATGCTGCTATTCACTGCTTGTAATTCTATGAAGTCACCGACTACTAAAAAACCAACGATGACACCAAAACCATCGACTAATAATACTACAAAAGCTATCCTTCCAACAGCAATAAAAACAATTTATTCTGACACTCTTAAAGCATTAGTTACTGCTAAGACAATAACACAAACTCAGTCAGATAAAGTAATTGAAGAAGTAACAAAAAATGTGTCACAAGTTAAAGGTAGTATTAATAGATTAA
>DHIM01000365.1:0-247 GCA_002403785.1 Clostridium sp. UBA4746 | reverse complement strand
AAGGTAGTATTAATAGATTAAGTGCATTAGTAAAAAGTCGTGTAATTACTCAAATACAAGCTGATAAAATAAACCAACAAATTCAGAAAGCTATGAAAAGTATTGAAGGTCAACTTAAATAAATTTAAAGTAATTTATTTTTAAAAAATGTTTAAGAAACTAGAGTTAGTTTTATGCTCTAGTTTTTTATTTTGCCATTATTGTGCGATTTAAACAACTTCAATGGGCATTTACAACGGTATGATAA
>DHIM01000227.1:29693-34168 GCA_002403785.1 Clostridium sp. UBA4746 | reverse complement strand
TATATGTGTCTAATTCTTTTTTATTTCCAAGTTGAATTAACAAGCATAATATAATACCTACACCAATCCCCCAAGCTGCACCCCTTGCTACTAGTACTGCTGCCATAACTCCAGCAATCCCTAAATCATTAAGAGTACGAGCCTTTAATATTCCTATTCTAACTGAAACATATCCTTGTATTAACATTGTTGAAGCAAGTGCAATACCAAGAATTGGGGTAACAAGTGTAACTATAGGCAATAGAAAATATCCTGTCAAAGTACCGAAACGGAAGGAAGCTGATCCTCCATTTATTGAATCCATTGATTTTCTACCATGTTTGTATCTATCACACACAACAACTTGCATTGCTGCCCAAAGCGGTCCACACATTGTCAAATCAGGTCCGATGATTGACATTATCATGTTACGTAGTCCAAAAATCATGTGAGATCTGTTAGGGTTATAATCTATTAATTCATCTGGTCTTGATGGTGCTGCATCTTCTAATAATGCTTGTGCCTGAATCATCTCACCAAATAGTATAATATAAGCAGAAAAAACCATTGGGAGAGCCTTTACAAACATAATAAATGGTGGGAAACCTATTGACCAAAATGTCCACTTACTCCAAAGCTCTCCAAATGCTGGAGTTGAAAAACCCCATTGGATATGTGGCCATATAGTTTCACCTACAAGAGGACCAACAATAATAGCAAGCACCATTACAGGTAAAATTCCTAAATTTGAAATTATTTTAAGCACTTTATTCTTATTTCTTATACTTTTAAAGTGATTTGAAAATAATAGATAAAATCCTAAACCTACGCATATTGCAATAGAATAAGGGAACAGTTCAATACGTCCGCCTTTACCAAATACTACAATTACTGCTGCAAGACCTGCCCCCATAATGATACCTACTTGCATAGCGTTTGGAACCAGCAAAATTATTTTTTTACCAAGTCCAGTGACTCCAAGACCAAAAGCCAATATTCCTAAAGTCATTTCAAAAGCTATAAGAGCCTGTACTCTTTCTGGCCCCATAGGGAAATCGCTTACATACAACATTAAAAGTGGTATAGCAGGTGTAACCCACCCTGGTATAACGGGGTCGCCGAGTAATACATGTGCACAATAAAATATTCCATTAAGACAAACAATAGCTAAAGCAACATTAAATGGCATTCCTAAATATTGTTGAAGCATAGGAATAGCACTAAGACAAACAGCACACATTATGAGACCTTGAATATAATCTGCAGTCTCAAATTTGTAATGAATTCCGGGAATACGAATTTTAAAAGGGCCAGCCGCTAAATAAGGTTGTTCTTTTCCTTCAATTCTTTTATGCATAATTATACCTCCTTAAATTTATAATAAAAATTATCTTCAAACTAATAATTACCTAGATTCCACGTTGAACTAAAATCATCTACATTTTGCATCACCACCTTGCAATAAATTAATAATTTCTATATCATAAGGTATAAAAACTACTTCATTTGACCAAAATGACTTTAACAAAATTTTTAATTGTTTAAAGTAGAATCCAGGTACACAGTTAAAACTTACAGTTAAATCTCTTTTCCCATTCTTGAGTGAGTGAAAATCTAAAGTCAGGATGAGCAATATTTATTAAAGCTCTAGCCCTCTGCTTTAAATTTTTACCCCTAAGTCTTGCTATTCCGTATTCTGTGACTACATACCTCACATCATTACGACTAGTGGTAACTGCTGAACCTTCATCGAGCAATGGTACAATTTTAGAAATCGTCCCTTTAGCTGCAGTAGACGACATTGCCATAATGGATTTACCGTTTTTACATTTATTCGCACCTCGCACAAAATCTACCTGACCACCAACACCGCTTATCTGTTTCAAACCAATAGTTTCTGAATTTACTTGTCCCATTAAATCCACTTGTACACAAGAATTTATTGATATCATCTTTGAATTTTTCGCAATTACTTCTGGATCATTTACATAATCTACAGAATACATTTCAACCATTGGATTATTATTAACAAAATCATAAAGTCTTTGAGTTCCCATAAGGAAAGTTACTACTATTTTTCCTTTATGAATGGCCTTAGCCTTATTTGTCACAACACCAGCCTCTACAAGATCAACTACCCCGTCTGATATCATTTCTGAATGTATACCTAGGTCTTTTTTGTTTTTTAGAAATAAAAGTACTGCGTCTGGTATAGCCCCTATTCCAAGTTGAAGTGTGGAACCATCTTCAACTAAAGATGCAATATTCTCTCCAATCTTTCTCTCAATTTCGCCTATCTTAGGAGGTTGAAGTTCAATTATTGGATGGTTAGATTCTACAATATAGTCAATTTCTGAAACATGTATAAAAGAGTCACCCATAGTCCTTGGCATTCTATTATTCACTTCTGCAATTACTAATTTTGCACATTCTGCTGCAGGCTTTGTATAATCATTAGATACACCATAACTACAATAACCATGTTCATCTGGTAGTGTAACTTGAATAAGTGCAACATCTGCTGGTAACTCTTCTCTAAGAAGGCTTGGAACTTCTGTAAAATAACAAGGTATATAATCAGCTCTTCCTGAGTTTACTGCCTTCCTTGTAGTTCCTCCTACAAATAGTGAATTATGTCTAAAATGCTTTTCCATGCCTGGTTGTGCATATTCACTTTTGCTCATTGTCACCATGTGTACGATTTCAACATTTTCATAAGCTTCACAATTAGCTACCATCGCAGCTAAAACCTCTTTTGGCTCTGCGCAAGCGTGTCCTGTAACTATTCTATTGCCAGACTTTATTTTCTCTGCCGCCTGTTCTGCAGTAATTACCTTTGATTTATAAATTTCTTCTAAATTCATGCGTAACACTCCCCCAAGTTAATCTTAAATAATTTATTAATAGCTCTTTCATTAGTCATACATTTTTTTGCCATTTTCAACATAACTCTATTCTTATAAATATGTGAGGGGTTTGCTAACCCCTCACATATTTAGGAATTTCTTATCATGAAAGATATATTTATTTAATAATTTATTCTTTAATTCTAGCTATCACTTTTGCTAAGGCTTTTTTGTGTGGTAAATTGCCTTGTCTTGCTATCATTATTCTTTGAGCTTGTGGTGAACCTGCACCATGCATTGATTCTGTTCTGTAACCAACTGCAGCTGTTCCAAGTGCTAAGTTTTCTATTAATCTTAATATTCTCATTCTATTTTCTGTTGTTACAGATGCAACACCTTTTAAATATTTTTCAAGATAAGGTCCAGTTATTTGATCTTTAAAATCTTTATCTGCAGGCATAGTTACCATTAGTCCGCCTGCTATATCTTCAGCAAGTCTTACTATTTCATATGGAAATCTTGTAACATTCTGCTTACATACATTAGCAAGTAACAAATCTATTATATAGTTACCCGATTCTGTTTTATGACCTTCTGCAGAACATGCAATTCCACAAGCGTAGAGTGTTTCATTTAAATGAGTCATTTCTATTAATTTATCCTTAATGTGTGATACTTTATTAGTTCCATTATAATCTGCAGCAAGTGCTGTAGCTCCAATGAGAACATCCCCTACACCAACTTTGCATCCACCATAACTTTGTCTATGATATCCTGCAAATCTTTCAACAAGCATTCCAGCAAATTCAGTTTCTCCATTTAAAAATATCCTATCGTTTGGTACAAATACATTATCAAATATAGTTAATGCTTCTACTCCACCATAATTATAATTTCCTACATCTATATCTGCGCCTTCTTCGCTCTTCCTTGTATCGCAAGATTGACGTCCAAGAATCATAATAATACCTTCTGTGTTTGTTGGTACTGAGAATGATACTGCATAATCCTTTTCATCTGGTTTCATAGCCATAGTAGGCATAACTAAAACTTCATGAGAATTACATATACCAGTTTGATGAGCCTTTGCCCCTCTAACAACAATACCATCTGGTCTTCTTTCAACTACTCTAAGATACATATCTGGATCTTCTTGTTTTGTTATTGAAAGGCCTCTGTCTCCTTTGGGATCTGTCATTGCCCCGTCTACTATTAAATCATTTTCATGAATATATTTTAAGAACTTTTTAAAATTTTCATGGTACTTAGTTCCATAAGATTTATCAATTTCGTACGTAGTACTATATTCAGAGTTAAATGCGTCCATACCAACACACCTTTGAAAACATGAAGCGGTTTTTTGTCCACATAATCTTTGCATTTTAACTTTTTTAACTAAATCCTCAGTGCTTTGATGAATATTTGCAAATCTGTTAATCTTTTCACCTGTAATTATTGAAGTAGATGTCAGTAAATTTTCATACTCAGGCATCTGTGCTAAATCATAAGTCATTTTAACTGAGTTCATTGATGGACGAATTATAGGATTGTCCACTATATTTTCTACTTTCTCCCCAAACATATAGACTTTTAAATTTAGTTTTCTAAGACTTTCTACGTATTGCTCTCCAGTCATTAATCCCATTAAAA
>DHIM01000227.1:29315-29585 GCA_002403785.1 Clostridium sp. UBA4746 | reverse complement strand
CATTAAAACCATTCCCTTCATATGTATATTTTTGATTCTTTGAATTTATATTACTTTACATTTATATACGTAGCAATCCTTGTGCCAAAGTTGATAATATGTGTGTTTTTATTTGAATCACTATTCTTTGAATGCACATCATTACATCTGGTTAAGTATAATTAGAATTGTTGTGATTATTTTCACAAATATACTATTAAGGGATAATGCATTTGTTATCGTATACATAAATGTAGTACTAAAAAACAATATTTGTTGCATAAAAGCAAC
>DHIM01000227.1:28806-29138 GCA_002403785.1 Clostridium sp. UBA4746 | reverse complement strand
AATATTTGTTGCATAAAAGCAACGAATATTGTAAATACGTTATTCATAATTCTATAAACCCTATATAAATAGGCGTGTTTAATAAGATGATATTTTGATTTGCGTTTTTGCAACGTATTTCATTTTTGCAACAGTGTTTGCATTTTCTACACTATCAAAACCTAACTTATATGTTTGATTGCCAATCTTCCAACTTAATTATGAATTACATATAATTAAAAGTATTTTAAGTTATCTTCCCCTACCGGATCAAATGTAATTATAAACTGTGCTTCACAATAGTTGGTGAAATTTTTATCAAAATTATAATGATTATTTAATTATAGTAAATA
>DHIM01000227.1:5535-28615 GCA_002403785.1 Clostridium sp. UBA4746 | reverse complement strand
TCATTATAAGAATTATTTAGAGTATAACTGTAATAACTTCATCTACCTGTTTTCTTTTAGGGCTTTTGTTTTCTTCATAGAGTGGTACGCCAATAGGAGTCAATGCCATTAAAGAATATCCTTCTTTCTTAAAAGAAATTGCTTCTCCAATTTCTTTTGAAGCATAATCTGGTCCTGTCATCCAGCATGTGCCATAACCAAGACTTGCTGATGCAAGTAATAAATTTTCCATTGCTGCAGCAACTGCCTGTATCCCTGGTGCTGTATTAATAAGTTCTTGTATAACATCTGCACCTTCATTAATAGCCTTTAATTCTTTAAGTCCAGTTGGCTTATAATCTCCTGCATATACTAAAATTAAGCAAGGAGCATTTCTAAATGCAGTATGGTATCTTAAGGATTTAGTAAAAGTTGTCTTAATATCTTCATCAACAATTTTTTCTGCAATTTCTAAGTTTTTGTTTTCTATAACTTTTATAAGTTTATCTATCTTTTCTTTATTAGTAATTATTACGAAGTGCCAGTTTTGAATATTTTTACCAGTTGGAGCATGAATAGCCGCTTTAATAATTTCCTTTAAATCCTTCATGGGAATAACTTCATTCTTAAATTTCCTTATACTATGTCTTTTATAAATAAAATCTAAATTTGACATTCAATAACCTCCTAATTGTTGCTTATAATAATAAAATATAAGAAGAGAGGTTTAACCTTCTCTTCTTATATTTTATTATCTTATTGTTTTAATACAAACCCTTATAAATATCTCTAATTTCTTCTCTACTTAATGGTACGTAATTGTTATTTAAAAGTCTTTGCTGACCTTCTATAACACTATCTGTAAAACTTTCAATTTCTTCTACCTTCATACCATAATCTTTCAAAGGTTTTCTAATTAATAATTTATCAAGTACACCTGCAAGTATTGCAAACACGTCTTCTTCTACATTTACATTTAAAATACCTGCAAGGATTTTTTTAATATCTTTAATTTTGCCTTCTGGTTTTTTCTTATTGTAAGTTTTAAATACCTCCACAAACATCTGGTAGTTTGCTTCACCATGAGGGACATGGTAAGTTCCACCAAGTGGATAAGATAGTGCATGAACAGCACCAACTCCTGTGTTTCCAAAAGCAATCCCAGCAAAGTTACTACCTATTACAAAATCTTCTATTATTTCTTTTCTATATTCTTCACCATTTTCAGTTATTTTCACAAAACCTTTTAATATAAGTTCCATTGCTTTCACACTAAATACCTCTGTGTATGGATTAGATTTTGGAGATACATATGACTCAATGGCATGAATTAAAGCGTCAATTGAACTAGGAACAAAGAATTTGAATGGTAGTCCTTTAACTAATTCCGGAATCAGTACTGCGCAATCAGCAAGCAATTCATCTGTAGCAAGTCCCATTTTTGTATGTTTTGCTTTAATTTCAGCTATAGAAATATTTGTAACTTCTGATCCTGTTCCTGCAGTTGTAGGAACTAATATAAGCTCTTTATCCTTTATAAGTGGAACTTTTTTCTCGAATAAATCTATAGCTTTATTATCTCCCTTTATTACTAGAAGTTTTGCTATGTCGATAACACTACCGCCACCAACAGCAAAAATTCTTTTAAATCCTTTTCCCTTAATAGTTGCAAGTACAGCATCAATTATTTCATCTGTTGGTTCTCCAACACCATATTTCTCTAGAAAAAGTATTTCAGCCTTAAGGTTTAAACTTCCAAAGAACGGATTATATATAAATTCATTTGATAATACGAAATCTCCTTCACCTATATTAAACGTTTCTGCGAATTCTTTTGCTGTATCAAATTTATGGATTTGTGATTTAATTGAAAATAATTTCATTATTTTACCTCCTAATTTTAATAATTAATTTAAATTCATAAAATAGGTTTCAACTTAAACCGCTGAAACCTATAATTTTATATTATTTTGCCCAAATTTCTTCTGCAGTTGGAACCTTAGCATCTTTATTAAGATATCCTATTCTAGATATATTTATTAAGTGAGTATACGTAAAGTTTTCAGATATTGAATTATTTCCCCAAGATCCGCAACCAAGAGTTGTAGATGGGTTGAAGCCGTTTTTGAAACTTCCGCCTGTTCCTGTTGATGATACTTGATTAACAATAAATCTACTTACTGGTAATTGTGTTCCTGCATATTCAATATGAGATTTATCATTTGAATGAATAGATGAAGTATGTCCTGCACCATCAACTGCAAGGTTAGCTTTAGCTATCTCTACCGCTTCTTCAAATTTATCGTAAGCAAACGCGATCAAAATTGGGCACATTACTTCTTTACAAAGTACGTCTAATTCTCCTGCTCCCTTAGGTTTTAATATAACTACTTTAGTATTTGCTGGAACTACAACTCCTGCTAAATCAGCAACAAATTGAACTGATTGACCAACAATTTTACCATTTGTTTTTCCATCTATAAACAGAGTGCTTCTAAATTTTTCAACTTCTTTTTCATCTTCAATGTAATAAGCACCATTATCTACAAACGCCTTCATTATTTCATCAAATTTTTCAACAGGAGCAATTATTGCTTGTTCTCCAGAACATATGATACCATTATCAAATGCTCTTCCTTCAATAATATGTTTAGCTGCTTCATCATAATCATAATCTCTATCAATGATAGCCTGCACATTTCCTACTCCAACTCCAAAAGCTGGTTTTCCGCTTGAATAAGCAGCTAGTACTCTTCCCATTCCACCAGTAGCTACAACAACGTCAACAGCTGACATTAATTCTGCAGCTAAATATCTGTCTGATTCTCCAACTACTTGAATCAAGTTTTCTGGTGCTCCTAATTTTTTTAATGCTTCATTCATTAAATTAACAGCATGTGCTGCAGCATTTTTAGATCTTGGGTGTGGTGCAACAATAATTGAATTTCTTCCTTTTAAAGCAAACATAGCATTACACATAGGTGTAACTATTGGATTTGTAGTTGGGGTAATAGAGCATATAACTCCCTTTGGCTTTGCTACTAGTAATACTCCTTCTTTTCCTTCTTCTGGTCCAAGAATATCTACAGACTTTTTACCTTTTAGGCTGTTCCATATAACCGATGCTTTTCCTCTATTCTTAGCTACCTTATCTTCATAATTTCCCATTCTTGTTTCAGTTACTGCTTCTTTTGCAAGTATTTCTGCATTATCATATATAGCTTTACCAATTACTCTAACTAATTCATCCACCTGTTCTTGGCTATAATTTGCAATAGCCGCTTGAGCAGTCCTTGCCTTAGTCATTAATCCATTTATATATTCTTTGTTATCCATTTTTATTTTCCTCCTATTTGTTATATATTGTTTTCTAACATTAAGTCATTATTAAAGCAAATATATTTTATTATTTTTGTTTCATGCTGCCTGTTTCCGTAAACCTTATATGCCATGATAATGCATCACATAAGACATGTGGAGTATGTTTTCCACTACAAGATTGTGATTTTTCAAGGTATTCCAAAAGTTGTGGCCTATAGTCAGGATGAGCACAATTATTTATAATTGCAAGCGCTCTTTCCTTTGGACTCTTACCTCTTAAATCTGCAGTGCCTTGTTCAGTTACAATTACCATAACATTATGTTCTGTATGATCTACATGAGAAACCATTGGAACTACTGAAGATATATCACCTTTTTTAGCTATAGATTCTGTTGTAAATATAGTTAATGAAGCATTGCTAGCAAAATCTCCAGAACCTCCTATTCCATTCATCATCTTAGTACCCATTACGTGAGTTGAATTAACATTACCATATATATCAACCTCTAAAGCTGTATTCATAGCAATAATTCCAAGTCTTCGAATAACTTCTGGATTATTACTTATTTCCTGAGGTCTTAATATAATTTTATCTTTTAAACTGTCCAAGTCTCTTCTAAAAGCTTCCATTCCAGCTGGAGAAGGGCTAAGGGCCGTAGCTGAAACCATTTTTGCTTTTCCACACCTTATAAGATCGAGCATTGAATCCTGTATTACTTCTGTATAACAAGTAAGATTTTTTAAATTCGACTCACAAAGTCCTGCAAGTACTGCGTTTGCTACACTACCAACACCCGATTGTAATGGTAATAAATTTTCTGCAAATCTTCCTTCTTTAACTTCATTTTCAAGAAAATTTATTAAATTCTTTGAAATTGCTTTAGAAGTTTCATCAATTGCTTTTAGAGGTCTTGTTTTATCAGGCATATTTGTCATTACAACTGCAGCAATCTTCTCAAGCTTACAAGGTATATAAGTTGTACCAATCCTATCTCCCGGATGTGTTATTGGAATTGGCTTTCTAAAAGGAGGGTTTTCTGTAGTATAAATATCTGCAATACCTTCTAATGCTAATGGTTGATTTTCATTAATTTCAATTATAATTATATCGGCATTTTCCACATAAGTAGCTGAATTTCCAACTGCTGTTGTAGGTATTATGTTTCCATCTTCTGTGATTGCTAATGCTTCTATAATTGCAACATTAACTTTAGGTAAAAATCCGTAGTTTACAAATTGAGGCATAACACTTAAATTCATATCAATATACTCAGTAAGTCCTTTATTAATGTTGTTTCTTAAATCACTGTTAGTTTGATATGGCATTCTTCTTGAAATTATACCAGCTTCAGACCAAGCTCCATCTATTTCTGCTCCAACAGAAGCGCCTGTATACAATGTGAGTTTCATTTTTTCTCCAGAACTTTTAACTCTCTGTGCAAGAGCTAAAGGAACAGCTTTTGGATAACCTGATGGAGTAAATCCACTTACACCAATCACCATTCCATCTTTAATTAGACTCGCCGCTTCCTCTGCAGAAACAACTTTTTTCATAACTTCTTGATTTCTTATTCTTTCATTTACCAAAATTGCACCTCCAAATTTGTATTAAATGTGGATCATCTATCACAAATTATTTAATTTGTTTCAATCCTCCCGCTTTTAAACGTAGAAATTAATATTTGTTCTTCATGGTGAGTAGAATCTACACATGAAGAACAAATATTCAGTCCAACTGAACAAACTTAGTCGGGAACTACCTGACCCACCTCAGCAGCTCGCTTAGATTTAAAGGCAATATAAGAACTCACAATAATAAATCCAATTCCTATAACTATATTTGCTTCAAGCTGTTCTCCAAGTATCATTACAGCAAGAATAGTAGCTAAAGCAGGTTTTATTAGGAATACTAAAGATGCTGTAACTGCTGATGTTAATCTTATTGCTCCAAGGTAACATACATATCCAAGTGCCTTTATAAAAAGACCCATGTACACTAGTACTAGACCTGCATTACCATCAATTCCTCTTAAAATAGGTCTTCCTGTAACTAAAAGTATTAATAGTACAAAGAATGCTCCGATATAGAATGCAAAACAGTTAAACACATAACCGCCGTATTGATGTATTCTAATCTTGCTAATTACTGTAAAGAGTGACCAGGATATAGCTGCACCTAATGCAAGTGTTATTCCTAACACATTAGAAGATGCACCACCCATTCCAGCTACCATTTTGGCTGGATTGAAAATTATAATAACACCCACAACACCTACCAAAAGAGATATTAATGTTGCTTTATTAATTTTTTCTTTTAAAATTAAATAAGCAAAGGGTACTGTAAATATTGCATTAGAACTAAATATAACTGCTGAAGTTGAAGCCAAAGTATATTTACCTGCAAATGATAGAAGAGCCATTGAGATAGGTATACATAATGCAGCATTTAATGCAAAGTATCCAAAATCATTTGCACCAAGCTTAAGCTTCTTTGCTTTGATGTCTTTTATTGCGAGTGGCGTTAACAGTATAGCACCAATTAAGAATATTAGAAATGTTATTTGAAATGAATCCAATCCATTCTTAACCAGCATTTTATTTGCAATTTCTTGGGTACTGTATAGCAGCGCAGTTAGAATAATAAAAATATAACCTTTTTTCATATCTTTTCTCCCCCTATAATTTGTATTTAATTTTAGAACTCAGTTTGAAATCTCTTCTCCCATTCTTGAATGAGTGAAGGTCTAAAGTTTGGATGAGCAATATTTATTAGTGCTCTAGCCCTATTCTTTAAATTTTTACCCTTAAGTTGTGCTATCCCATATTCTGTAACCACATACTTCACATCATTTCTACCAGTAGTTACTGCTGAACCTTCATCCAAAAGTGGCACTATTTTAGAAATTGTACCTTTGGCTGCAGTTGACGACATTGCCATAATAGATTTACCTTCAAGGCTCATATTTGCACCTCGTACAAAATCCACTTGACCACCAACACCACTTATCTGTTTTAATCCAACACTTTCTGAAGCTACTTGTCCCATTAAATCTACTTGTACACAAGAATTGATTGCTATCATTTTTGAATTTTTCATTATTACCGTTGGGTCATTTACATAATCCACAGGATACATTTCAACCATTGGATTATTATTAGCAAAGTCATATAATCTCTGAGTTCCCATTAAAAATGTAACAATAATCTTTCCATTATGAAGAGCTTTAGACTTGCCGGTAATCACTCCTGCTTCAACTAGTTCCACAACCCCATCTGAAATCATTTCAGAATGAATTCCCAGGTTCTTCTTATGTTTCAAAAATAATAATACTGCATCTGGTATAGCTCCTATTCCAAGTTGAAGTGTGGAACCATCATCAACTAAAGATGCACAATGTTCCCCAATAGCTTTCTCAATATCTCCGATTTTAGGAGGTTGAAGCTCAGCTATTTGATGATTAAATTCTACAATATAGTCGATTTCAGAAACATGTATAAAACAGTCTCCCATTGTTCTTGGCATTTTATTATTCACTTCAGCAATTACTAATTTAGCACATTCTGCTGCGGGCTTTGTATAATCATTAGATACACCATAACTACAATAACCATGTTCGTCTGGTACTGTTACTTGTATAAGTGCTACATCTACTGGTAACTCTTCTTTAAAAAGACTTGGAACTTCTGAAAAATAACAAGGTGTAAAATCTGCTCTTCCTGAGCTTACTGCATCCCTTGTTTTTCCTCCTACAAAAAGTGAGTGATGTCTAAAATGTTTTTCCATTCCTGGTTTTGCATATTCACTTTTGTTCATTGCCACCATGTGTACTATTTCAACATTTTCATAAGCTTCCCTATTAGCTACCATTGCATCTATAACTGCAGTTGGTTCTCCTACAGCATGACCTATAACTACCCTATTTCCAGACTTTATTTTTCCTGCAGCTTTCTCCGCAGTAATAACCTTTGATTCATAAATTTCTTTTAAGTTCATGGCAATCAATCTCCCCAATTAAGAAAGTTTTATTTTGTCTATAATATCAAACAATTTAATGCTATCGTTTTCACTAGTAATACATACCTTTTCATATTTAGCTTCAAGATTTTGATAATTGGCGCATGCCTTGCTACATCCACACAAAATGACAACTATATCATAAATAATTCCTTGTTTTGCTGTTTCAATACTGTCACTGTCATTAAGATGTTTCTTTAATTTTGACACTACATCCGTTCTGTCGTAGGTTGGATTACATCCTCCACAATATTTAATACCAATTTTCATTATCTTTACCTATTGCTTTCACGTAAAATTTTCCTAGCTTGTTCTAATAATTCTTCATTTACTTCATTTATCAATATTACCTTTTTAATATCTGGCATCGCTTCTTTAAGTGCAGCTTCAACCAAATCCTCAATTGTATATTTTGCAGAAAGGCATCCTTTACATTGTCCTAAAAGCTTAACTTCAACTATTCCATCACGGAAACTAACAAGTTCAATATTTCCATAGTGATCTGCTAATTTGGGTCTAACATTCATCTCAAGGATTTTTTCAATTTCAGCAAACATAACGTCTTTAGCAACCATTTCGTCACTCCATTCTTTTAAATATGTGAGGGGTTGACTAACCCCTCACATATTTAGGGATTTTATATTATAAAAGGTGTTTTTGGGGGGTATTTTATTCTTTAATTCTTGCTATCACTTTGGCTAGTGCTTTTTTATGTGGCATATTACTTTGTCTTGCTATCATTATTCTTTGTGCCTGAGGAGAACCTGCTCCATGCATTGATTCTGTTCTGTAACCAACTGCAGCTGTTCCAAGTGATAAATTTTCTATTAATCTTAATATTCTCATTCTATTTTCTGTTGTTACAGATGCAACACCTTTTAAGTATTTTTCAAGATAAGGTCCAGTTATTGGATCTTTAAAATCAACACCTGCAGGCATAGTAACCATTAATCCACCAGCTATGTCTTCAGCAAGTCTAACTATCTCATATGGAAATCTTGTAACATTTTGCTTACAGACATTAGCAAGTAATAAATCTACTATAAAGTTACCTGATTCAGTTTTATGGCCTTCTGCAGAACATGCTATACCACAAGCGTATAGTGTTTCATTTAAGTGAGTCATTTCTATTAATTTATCTTTAATGTGTGATACTTTACTAGTTCCATTATACTCTGCAGCGAGTGCTGTAGCTCCAATAAGAACATCGCCTACACCAGTTTTACATCCACCATAACTTTGTCTATGATATCCTGCGAATCTTTCAACAAGTGTTCCAACAAATTCAGTTTCTCCGTTTAGGAATATCCTATCATTTGGTACAAATACATTATCAAATATAGTTAATGCTTCTACTCCACCATAGTTGTAATTACCAACATCTAAATCTGCTCCTTCTTCGCTTTTTCTTGTGTCACAAGATTGACGGCCAAGAATCATAATTATGCCATCTGTATTTGTTGGCACTGAGAATGATACAGCATAATCTTCTTCGCCTGGCTTCATAGCCATAGTTGGCATAACTAAAACTTCATGAGAATTACATATACCAGTTTGATGAGCCTTTGCCCCTCTTACTACAATACCATCTGGTCTTCTTTCAACTACATGAAGATACATATCTGGATCTTCTTGTTTTGTTATTGAAAGGCCTCTATCTCCTTTAGGATCTGTCATTGCTCCATCTACTATCAAATCATTTTCATGAATGTAAGTTAAGAACTTTTTAAAATTTTCATGGTACTTAGTTCCATGCTCTTTATCAACTTCAAAGGTTGTACTATACTCGGAGTTAAATGCATCCATTCCAACGCATCTTTGGAAACATGAAGCAGTTTTTTGTCCCAATAATCTTTGCATTTTAACTTTTTTAACTAAGTCTCCAGTACCCTGATGAATATTGGCAAATCTGTTAATTTTTTCACCTGTAAGTATTGAAGTAGATGTTAGTAAATCTTCATACTCAGGCATCTGTGCTAAATCATAAGTCATTTTAACTGAGTTCATTGATGGACGAATTATAGGATTGTCCACTACATTTTCTATTTTTTCTCCAAACATATAAACCTTTAAATTCAATTTTCTAAGACTCTCTACGTATTGTTCTCCAGTCATTAATCCCATTAAGACCATTCCCTTCTCATATATATTTTTTTATATTGCTTTACATATAAACTACTTTACATATTTATATGTAGCAATACCTGTGCCAAAGTTAGATGTAAAATGCTTATTTTGTAGAAATTATTGTTTTATTATATATCAAAGCAATTTGCCTGTTGTTTCAGCGAGTTATTGTTATTGTTTTAACAAATATATTTTTAAAAAATTATTGTTGTGATCGTTTTCAATAATGTATTGCACAAAAAAATAATATTTGTTGCATAAAAGCAACAAATATTAAGAACATAATTTCATAAATCAATTAATTCTTGCACAACATATGTGTTTTGTAAAATAATTGGCATTTTTGCATTTTTACAACATGTTGCATTTTTACAACATGTCTTTTTCTAAATATCTTTTACGCTTTCTAACAAACGTAGAAGCATCAATACCAAGTATTTTTGCTGCATCACGGACATTACCAGCATTATCAAAAGCTTGACTGATAAGTTTAGCTTCTACTTTTCCAACTGCCTCCTTTAAATTGCATATATCCCCACAACCACTATTTTTATCTAAAGTATTCGAAGAATTTTGGATTGGCAAATCACTTTGAAATATTTCATTACTACTACTCATCACTATAACTCTTTCGACAATATTTTTAAGTTCACGAACATTACCTGGCCATTTGTAATTATAAAGTGTGTTTAGTGCCTCAATAGTGAAAGTTTTCTCAAAGTTATATTTATGATTTAGCTTAGCTAAGAAATATTTAACTAATGGAACAATATCTCCTCTCCTCTCTCTTAGTGGTGGCACAGTAAGTGGAACAACATTTAAACGATAATATAAATCCGCTCTAAATGTTTTCTCTTTGGTCATCTCTTCTAAGTCTCTATTAGTAGCGGCTAATACTCTTACATCAATTTTTATTGGTTTGACAGCTCCAACTCTCTCCACTTCCCCCTCTTGAAGTACATTCAGTAACTTAACCTGAATATCTAAAGGAAGCTCTCCAATTTCATCTAAAAATACTGTACCTCCATCTGCTACTTCAAAAAGTCCCATCTTACCTTCCTTATTTGCTCCTGTAAAAGCACCTTTGACATATCCAAAGAGTTCAGATTCTATAAGATTTTGAGGTATTGCTCCGCAATTAATCTTTATAAAATTTTTGCCCTTTCTCATACTATTTTTATATATAAATTTTGCAATTTCTTCCTTACCTACTCCAGTTTCTCCTAATATTAAAACAGTAGTATCCACATTTGCTACCCTTTTAGCAACCTCCAATAAATCTAGCATTGTTTTATCCATAGCAATCATATCTGATAAATTCAAATATTGAATTCTCATAGCTTCTATCTCTGAATAATATTTTTCTGTTAGTTTCATATTTTTAGCTAACTGATCTTGTAGCTCATATAATTCTGTAATATCTCGCACATTTGTAACCACCATACTTATATTACCTTTATCATCAAATATGGGATTACTAGAAACTAACACTTTTTTTCCCGTACTAAATTCTTGTTCAATTGTATTAGATTTTCTATTTTTTAATACCATAAGTGTAGCTGATTTAGATATATAGCCCTCTTTTTCTAGTTCATACATGTTCCTATTAATCATTCCTTTTCTCTTTAAGCCTGTTATAGTTTCATAGGATTTATTAATTTTTAATGTATTAGCCTTCCCATCTGTTATATAAATACCATCAAATGATGATTCAATAATTGCATCTAATTCTGTGCAATTAAGTTTATTCTCATCACATTCATTATTACAATTAATTCTTTTCTTTAGCTCAGTAATTTTTTGTGATCCATTGGCAAAACCCTTCCTTAACATATTATTCACGCTAAAAACACCTACAAATTTACCTTTTGCATTTTTAACTCCCATATAACTTTCCTTAGCATCAATATAATCTTGTATTCTAGTTTCTTCATTTATGATATTTTTTTTGTCTAATGACAAATTTTTTATATATATATTAGGACTAGTTCCCTTAATGAAATTTTTAATTATATCATTTTTGGTTATAAGACCAACCAAAACTTCTTTCTCATCTAATACAGGTATAACTTCAACTTCATCATTACTAAATAATTGTGACGCTTCATAAAAAGTATTATTTTCTTTTAGTGTGAAATTACCCTTCATCATAACATCTCTTACTTTCATAAAAACACCTCTCACCCTATAAAAAATTAAGCTATCCATAGATTATATAGCCTTCTTTATTATATCAGAAAAAGCATAATTTAATGTACTAACTTAGCCACTATTTTAGGTAAACCATATATATATTATGACATTATCCAAATATAGTTAATTATTTCTTATTTTAACACTAAAACCTTGGCTTTTCCCCTTAAAACCATTTCTTCCTGTTCATTTAGACAGAAAGTATCAAGTACTATAATTTTCTTTTTTATGTTTATTTCTGTTATAATAACCTTCGCTTTAATTGTATCACCAATTCTTACTGGTTTTAGGAACTCAAGACTCTGCTGTAAATATATATTACCTCCTCCAGGTAATTTCATTCCAAGCAAAGCTGAAATCAGTCCTCCAACTAACTGTCCATGTACAATTCTGCCCTTAAAAAAAGATTTTTTAGCTTTCTCCTCATCCATATGCATATAATTATAATCTCCTGTAATTCTTGCATAAGATTCCACTTCATCTTCTGTAAATTTTTTTATATACTCCTCACTCTGGCCTATATAAAAGCATTTAATATCTGGCATTCTCTTCACTCCAATGCAAAATAAATTTAAAATCTATACTACAACTAAGAAAATCATCCTTGAAAAGGCTGTTATATCATCCCTTTTACATTAATAGAGCACCATCTAACTAATTCACTCATAATTAAGCAACCATCCCATGGAGAATCGTAAAAATTCATATACCCAATTTTCACAACTCTATCTACTCCAAATGTAGTTACTCTGTCTGCAAATTCTAATACTTTCTTACTATTTTTAGATGCAATTCCAATGGTTTGTATGTTTTTAGTAATCAATGGACATACATCTAATATATCCTCCACCTCTTTTATAAATATAGTTCGCCCTGTTATGGCTTCCTCAAGCTTTAATTCTTTATCAATTAATATTGTATATTGAAGACCCTTGCTTAAATAAACTAATTTATCCATACTTAGTAGATATTCACCTCTTTTACTAATTATTTTAGCAGCTATCGCTTGTTCTAAATCTAAATTAGTATATCTTTTAATAATATTCTCAAATTTGCAACTTAACATTTGAGCTATCTCTTCTATTAATAGGTTGCTTTTTTCTAAGAACAACACCTGAGGAGAGGAACATCCCTTTTGATTAAATGCAATTATATCTGTAACCAAATTCTCTAAGTATTCTTCAAAGTTATCACTTTCAATAGCAGATTTATCAAAAACTGCAAAAGAATACTTAGGTCCAAAAATTATATCCTTACATGTGGTTTTTTTTGGCAAAAGGGAAATAGCATCCACTGCTGTTTTACTACCCCAAACTATTCGTACATCAGCTTTTAGAGACATTTGCGAATTAAGATTTTCATCAAAACTATCAAAATAAATAAGGGCAATATTTTTTAATATAGTTTTAGAGGAGTATGTATTTCCTTTGTACTCAACAATAATATTATCCAAAAGTCTTAATAATTCATATATTGCAGTAACAGTTTGCTTAGACACACGAAGAATATTCCCATTTTTGCATAATATACTTTGCAGTACTGAATAAATACCTAGGGTAGGCACATTTCCTGCCATCCAATGACATACTAGGCCTTTTGGTTGCGCTTTAATATATTTTTCATCCTCTAGTTGAAAAAAATCATCTAAATATTCAATATTCCCTAAGTTAAGCTTTAGCTGTTTTTCCATATTTATTTTTTTCAAATAAAAACATAAATATGGAACACCTTCTATTCTCAATATCTCTCTATTTATTGCGATTTTTTTGCTATATTCATTTATGATAAGTAATATCGCTTGAACAGGAAATTTATGAATTTCTGAAATGTTATTGTTTAAGCAAGTTTCTATCTTGTTAAAGTCTTCAAACTTTATACTGTTTTCGTTAAACTCACCATTAAGTTCATAACAATTTATCATCTTCCTATCTCCCTTTCTGCAAAGGTATCTCCACAACCTCTAATTTCGGCCTTGTCTACTCTGGACTTAAATCTAAAGTACTTGCCTCTCCTACCACACATGCAATCATCAATACCGATAAACTTGCCAATATCCTCAGTTAGGATAGCCTGAGATGGGTAACTAGAACCTAGAATACTCATTACCTCTATAAGCCCTTCCTCACCAAACTTTACCTCTTCTAAAGTCTGTATATCCCTTATTATAATCTCTGCAAAATCAGGTACATGTTTGTGACCATATTTACAATCAATAAAAACTACTCCTAACTGCTCTACCATTCCATAAAAATCTATTACATTAGAAACATTTGTATTAAATATCTGTGCAGCAGTCTCTGAAAACACTTCCTTTTCCACCTTTTCAGAAATTAGTTTTTTCCACCCACCGCTATGTAACAGCTTTAAGTTTGGTATGTTTAACTGTATTTTTTCCTGTTTTAATACTTTTAAAAATTTTGACCATAATATATAAGTAAATCCATAAACTATAACCTCCTTATTCTTATATTTTGTTTCAAATTCGCGAAGTTTATCTATATTTACTTTAAGTTCTTCTTTTTCTTTATCCAGAACATAAAAAATTTCACTAGCAAAAGTGCTTACCCCTCTTATAGCCGCACCACGCGCAGTTATGCTACCTCCTTTTTTATTGCTATCTGCGTTATCTACAATAAGCATAGGTCTTCTCTTTGACCCTAAAAAACTTGATAGTGTACTTATTAACCCTTGTGTTTGTCTTATTGAAGTCTTTTTATCTAAAAATATTTTGCTAGGAATTCCTGTAGTGGTTGCACTAGATTGTAGAACTCTAACCACCTGTTCAATCTTACATATTCTAAGGTCAAAACATTTAAACATATTAACAGGTATATACGGAACCTGTTCTAATGTTTTAATACTATTTATATCTACACCTAATTTGTTATACATAGATTTTATGTTCATATTTTCCTTATTGCGATCTATTTGAGATAGTATGGTTTTTAAAAGTATATTTTCCTTTTCTTCCTGTATTATATTAAACTGTTGGCCGAGCACAAGCTCATCTATTAACTCTATGTCCTCCAATTAATTCACCCTCTTATTTTTACTTAAGTTTTTTTATTAACACTTTACCTGAAGAATTTTTGGGAAGAGTGTTTAAAAATTCTATATACCTTGGAATTTTATATTTAGGTAACTGCTTTCTACAAAAGGCTAATATATATTTAAAGTCTATAAAAGGTTTATTTTCTACTAATACTACAAAGGCTTTTACCGCTTCTCCTAAAATATCATCTTCTACTCCAATAACGACGCATTCTACTACCTCTGGAATTTGTAATATAATATCCTCTATTTCCTTAGGACTTATTCTAATTCCACCGCTTTTAATAATATTTTTTTCTCTCGCAACTATATATATATACCCCTCATCGTCTACCTTAGCAATATCTCCCGTATATAAATATCCATGCTTTAAAACTTTATCCGTTTCTCCCTTATCATTAAAATAACCCTTCATTATGTTTCCACCTCTGGCAACAACCTCACCTATTTCTCCAGATTCCACTTTCTTTCCTTCACTATTTAAAACCAAAAGCTCCGTTCCTTTAATTCCTTTTCCTATGGAATTCATCTTTTCATTTATTAAATGTGGTGGTAAATAGGATAACCTAGCTGTAGCCTCAGTCTGACCATACATTATGAATATATCTACTCCTCTTAAAATATCTATTAATTGTTTTATAAAAATCTCCGGGAGTTTCCCCCCAGCTTGAGTTATATACCTTAAAGAAGGGAACTTTGTATTCTTTATATCTGTCATTCTAAGCAGTATTTGATAAGTGCTAGGAACGCCTGAAAAGCCTGTGCAATTATACTTAATTATTTCCTCAACAACTGTTTGTGGAAACATAAATTTATTATTAATTACAAGGCTTCCCCCTACCCTAAAATGGGTATGTAAAATTGAAGTGCCATAGCAATAATAAAAAGGGAGTACCGTTTCCACTCTGTCTTGCTTTGTAAGCTTCAAGTATTCAATTATAGAGTTTGTATTGTAAATGAGATTATAATGAGTAAGCATTACTCCCTTAGGATTCCCAGTGGACCCAGAAGTAAACAGTATTACAGCCACATCTTCTTCTAAATTGTTATCTATATCTGCATCTATATCCTCATTATAATTATCTTCATTTTCCAAAATTAATTTACACTCATTGATATCTGTATAAATTTCAACATTTTCATAATCCAACGCCTTTATTTTCTCACTAAATTTATTTTGAGTAAAAATCAACTTAATATTTAGAGAGTCAATAATATACTTTATCTCATTACTACTTAAAGCCGGATTAATAGGAACACAGATAATACCACTTTTAATTATCCCAAAATAATTTTCAATAAAAAAATTAGAATTCTCAGAAACCAACAATACAGCATCCTTTTTAGAAAGGTTATTGTTTTTTAGAAAAGATGCTTTTTTTTTACATTTTTAAAAATTTCCTTATAACTTATTTCATTTTTAAAAATTACAGCTGTTTTATCCTTTTTTGATGAAAACTCAAAAATATAATCCGTAAAATTCATATCTCAATACCATATTTCCCAACTATTTTCTTAATACCACCTACGGTATACATTCTAGAGATATCCACTACATCTAATGATATATCAAAAACTTCTTCCAAGCTTGTTACAAGTTCTACATGTCCTAAGGAATCCCATCCCTCTATCTCATCTGGTCCCATGTCATCATTTATAACCTCCGTTTTTTTCAAATCAAATATATCACCTATCACCTTGTTTAATTTTTCTAAATTGCTCATTATAATTCCTCCTAAATAATAATATTTACTTTATAAGTAGCAAAACTTGTGCCAACTTCAATACAAAAAATATTTTTTCTCTATCTATAACTATTAGTTGTTCCTAATTCACCTCTATCATATTCCATAATAAGTATATATACTTATCAATTTTTATGCAAAAAAGACTACACCTCTCCAAGTATAATCTTTTTTTCTTCTTCACTGAAGTTAAAATAGTCATATAAATAATTTTCGTCTCTGCCCTTAATATCTATCATAACTGGAATGCATAATTTCATTAAATTATTTGGATAATACTCATAAGCATCTTCCCCTAGTTTTTTAGCAAATGTCTTAAAGTAAAATTCATAAATCTTACTATTAAGTATATACAACAAAAAATCATAGGTATAAGGAACATTTTCTTTTAGTTTCATTGCATAAACGTCTGCACTAAAATAGCTTCCTGTGTCAAGAGCAAATCTGTTACTGCTTGCTTTAAAAGGAAAAATAATTTTTTCCCCTTCAAATATGTTTTGATTTCTTCCCCATTGGAGTTCATACCACTTCCTAATGCCCCTTTGGCACTCTCTTCTTTTTACTAGCTTTTCCTTATGAAATTCAATATAGGCTATAGCATTATTGTATTCCTGAGTGTTATGTATTAAATCTGAATATATTATGAAACTATCTCGTCTTAAAACTGCATTTTTTTCTATATAACTACTCTTAATCCAAGGCTTTATTATATCTTTTTCAATATTTTCCCTTATGGAAATATCATTACTGATCACAAAAGCTTTGTCACACCCAGTTATTATTCCCTGATAGCTACTACATATATTATTTAGAACTGTAATTTTTTTTTGTTCTATTTTATTTATAATATTCCTCTCTTTTTCATCAATCAAAATCCAACCCTTGTCATTTATTTGTTTTTTATTAAGAAGAAAGCTATTAAATTCATTTCCACTTTTTAGAAATACACTTTTATAAAACTCTTTTTTATTTTTACCTTTTACGTTTAATGGCTTTATAATTTCAATTTCATTATCCTCATTTTGATAGTTTGTTATAAACATAATTAGAGGGTCTATTCCCACATTCTTAAATGGTCTTATGCCATAAAAATCAATAATTTTTTCTATAGTACAATCTTCTTTTAAAACCTTTCTCAAATCTTCTCCACTAGGTGATTCTAAAAAGTATCTTGAAGTAATAAAAGTAAGTCTGCCCATTTCATTTAAGTCTTCTAATGCTTTTTTGAAAAAACAATAGGATAAATCCCCTTTATCTTTGTACACTTCTTTGTATCTTACTTTCAAATAAGCTGCGTATTCGTTATCTATAGATTTTTTACCCACATAGGGTGGATTGCCTATAACTATGTCGAATTTAATTTCATTTTCATAAACTAAAAAATCCTTATTAAAAATATTACTTGGCACGCTTCCCTGACTTAGATCATATAAATCTATAATAAGAATTTTCACAGCTATATCATCAATATCAAAACCGTACAAATTATGTTTTATTATATGTTCATCAATGTTTTGAACATTTAAGTTCAATCCACTATTCTTATTTATTTTATCTAAATTATTTTTATATAAATCTCTAAGATACTTAAAACAACAAATTAATATATTGCCTGTTCCACAAGATGGATCAACAATTTTTATATAAGGATTCTTTATTATATGCTTAGCTTTTATTGTATTTTCTATCATATAAGAGGTTATAGGTTCTGGTGTATACACTGTTCCTTTTTCTTTATTGTTTTTTATAAACTCATAATAAACTTCACCAAAGCTCTTTTTCTGTGATCCTTCTATTTCCCTTTTATAATTCTTTAAAGCAATTATTTTAAAAACATCATCAATTGGACTTTGAATAATATAATATAATTCACATATTTTATGTTTTAATAAATCAAGCATTTATTATCTCCCACCTATATAACTATAACTAAAGCCTTATTAGTTATAATTATATGAATATATGTAGTTCGTATGTTCTAGCTACACATAGTTTTTATTTTCACTATATTTAAAAGGTCTTTTAAATTATATCATAAATGCTTACTATGGTGAACTATGTATTATTTGATTTGTTCTCTATATTTCGTCTGAATAACCATTAAAGACATTCATTAACAACAAGTAATATTTCATCACGTTTTAATCTACCCCGTTTTACTAATTCCTCACATCTTGATATAATTTCTCCTTTATAAGTATCATCTTTGATACTAGAGAGATTTATTTTAACATTTAGTATTGCACTTTCAATAGATGCTTGAAGCATTAATGCTGACACCCCAGCATCAGAAATTACATTTTTGTTACCTAATTTTGCCGCAATTTTGACATACTCATATATTTTGTATGCTTCTTCTGCAACTTTTAAAGGAATTTGTAATGCTCCTTTATATCCTTCTTGAATTTTAATACTTCGCACTTTCTTTTCGTCAATGCTTTCCTTTGGGAGTTTAAAAGCTATCATAAGTCTTAAAAAAAGCTCTGTATCTTTATTCATTAGTTCTAAGAATTTATCCTGATTTTTAAGGCATAACTCTAAGTTTTTGTTAACAATTGTTTTTTCTTCATCGCTGTATTCATTATATGCTTTCTTACCTACAGTTAAATTGAACACCATAGAACCTAATGCACTAGCTAAAGATGCCCCGAGTGCTGCAACACTTCCACCCCCTGGTGCAGGGGAATTGGAACCTAACTCAGTAATAAATTGTCTAACTGTTTTTTGATCTAACATATTGTATACTCCTTTCCATATATAATGTACTTCCTTAAAATTAATACTTATTGTTCATAATATAAAAATTTTATATTTCTATACTCAAATAACAATACTAATTCTATTATTAATCTTAACTTATCCATTGTCAATCCAGCATCAAACTTTAATTTACACTACAATATTTCTAAATTTCATAACTCTTTCTTCCGCTTCCATCGTCAATTCAACTTTATAACCTTGTCTTGCAACCAATACTATCTCCTCTAAAGTAAGATCATTCCCATTAATTTTTATTAATTTCATAAATTCCACCCTCCATCTTTTCAAATACCTTTAATATTACTAATATTCTTTATCATTTCCAATAATCCTCTTAAAAAACCACCATTGAATTCTTCAATATTTTCATTTCATGAATACATTGCTAGGTTAAACTGTTACAACTTTAATATGCATATTCTTTATAATGACTCATATTATAGTGTATGAGTGCTTTTTATGATTAAACGTGAAACTTGCATTTATAGAGAGGAGATTTATATGAAAAAAGATTACCTAACTACCAACCAAGGGACTCCCGTTACTGATGATCAAAACTCACTAAGTGTAGATGAGCGAGGACCAGTACTACTTCAAGATAATGTTCTTCTTGAAAAAATGGCACATTTTGATAGAGAAAGGATTCCAGAAAGAGTAGTTCATGCTAAAGGTGCAGGTGCACATGGATACTTTAAAGTTTATAAGAATATGTCCCACTATACTAAAGCACATTTTTTACAAAACCCATCTAAAGAAACCCCTTTATTTGTAAGATTTTCTGTAGTTGTAGGTTCAAAAGGAGTTGCAGATACCGTAAGAGATGTAAGAGGATTTTCAATAAAATTTTATACCGAAGAGGGCAATTATGATTTAGTAGGAAATCATATTCCAGTCTTTTTTATTAGAGATGCTATAAAATTCCCAGATTTAATTCATGCATTAAAGGGAGATCCTGTTTCTAACATACCTAACGATTCCTCTGCAAATAGTCGTTTTTGGGACTATATGTCTTTAACACCTGAATCAACTAATATGCTTACCTACTTATTTTCAGACATAGGAACAATTAAGAGCTATAGACATATTGAGGGATTTAGCGTTAACACCTATAAATGGGTTAATGCAAAAGGTAAGGCTGTTTATGTTAAATACCACTGGAAACCACTTGCGGGAATTCAATCTATAGACAGTGCGGAATCAAAACGGTTAGCTGGTATTGATCCGGATATTGCCAGCAGAGATCTTTTTAATACACTTGCAAAGGGTAAAACAGTAGAATATGAGTTATTTGTTCAGATTATGGAAATAGAAGATGAAGACCAATTTGATTTTGATCCCTTAGATGATACAAAAATTTGGCCAGAGGATAAGTTACCATTAATACCTGTTGGAAAGATAATTTTAAATAAAAACCCTGGAAATTTCTTTGCAGAAGTAGAACAATCAGCATTTTGTCCTGCCACAATTGTACCTGGAGTTGACTTTTCAAATGACAAAATACTTCAAGGTAGAGTTTTTTCATATACCGATACTCAAAGGTATCGTCTTGGCACAAATTATCTAGAAATACCAATTAACCGACCAAAAGTGCCTGTTAACAATAATCAACAAGATGGCTTCATGCAAATACTTCCAAACCATGGCAGTACAAATTACTATCCAAACACACTTGGAGGTGACCTTCCAAAACAAGCAACTGAAACTGGAATTTCTGAAATAACTTATGTTAAAGGTAGTGAAGTACGAAAACCAATAAGCAAGAAAAATGACTATGGTCAAGCAGGAGAAAGATACTGTTCCTTAAACAGTATTGAACAGGATCACCTAGTTGCTAATATAGTTGAATCATTAAGCGCAGCTATAAAACCTATTCAGGAGAGGATGCTTGTACACTTCATGAAGGTAAATAAGGAATTTGGAAAGAGAATTGAAAAAGGTCTAAAAATCTAATTAGTCTTTTGTTAATATCACAACTGACATTACAATCATTATACTTCCAATAATAATTCTAGATGAAATAGGCTCCCCTAAAATTACTGTTCCTAGTATTAAACCAACTATAGGTTCAATAGTACTAAAAATTGAGGCTTTAGAGGGGCCTATTATTCTAACCCCTTCTAAAAATGCCATTAAAGCTACTACCGTAGATATAGATGCTAATAATAATATTGCCACAAGTGCATAGAAAGAAATATGTATATTAAAATTGCCTGTAGTTTTTGCTGCTATAAACATTACAACGGTAGATGCGCATGTAATATAAAAGGTTAACACATAACTGTTTATATCTTTAAATTCTTTATGAGATGCTCCTAGCACGTATAATGAATATAGCAGCGCAGCTATACCTGCAAGTATTATTCCTTTCAAATTAAAAGTGACACTTGCTCTATCAATTAAAATGTAAATACCTATTAAAGAAATAATCAAAGAAATTATTTTTCTAAGGTATATCTTTTCTTTATAAATAAGATATGACAATAAAGTAACAATTGACGGATATGTATAAAAAATCATGCTTGCCATTCCAATACTTATATAATTGTAGGACATAAACAAACTAGAGGTAGTGAATGTAAATCCAAATATTCCTATAATTAGCACTAAAATCAATTGTTTTTTAGTTAATTTCATAGAAATTCCTTTAGATTTTAAATAATATAAAAGCATAATTGCTGCAAAGAAAAACCTAAGGAATAATGTGGTATATGTATTTGCGCCTCCTCTATATGACAATTTTGCGAGTATGGGCATAATACCAAAAGCACTAGCAGATAAAATAATATATAAAATTCCTTTTGTTTTTTCCATAATACTCCTCCTTGATTTAATATAAGACACATAAACATAATAATGTTTTATTAGTTATATAAAATTGTACCATCTTTATGTTAATTTTTCATTATTTAAATATATATTTTACAACAAATAATTAAGTATATTATTTTAAGCTTACTCTAATAAGTAAATTAGGGTATTAATTTTTATTATATTATTTAAAACTTTAATCTTTTAACCAACTAAAAACTCTATGTCTGCATTTGCAGCCATAGAGTCTTCTAAAGAAAATCAGCTAAAACACAATTTATTTTGTGCTTTCAACATAAGCATTATCCCAAGTGTTTGAAAACACAAAGTCTTTTACATCTTTTTTATCATAATGATCTTTAGTTTCTGCAATTTCTCCAATAGGAGTTATCGCAATTACTTTGTAGTTTTGCGGAATTGACAATGTTTTTTTAATTATATCCTCATTAACTGCTGCAATCCAACAAGTTCCATATCCCTCATTAGTAGCTGATAAAACAAAATGCTCCATAGCTATTGCACTATCCACTAAATAGTACTCTCTATTTTCTACTTCTCCAGACGCATTAGGGTCTGCTACTATAACGGCTGTCATTGGCGCGTCAACTATTGACTGCGCTGCAGAATTATCCTTATTCATTATAGATTTAGAAATTTGTTCTAGTTCTTTTTTTTCATCAACTAAAATAAATTTGTATGAAGTATTATTTTTCCATGAAGGTGACATCATAGCTGCATTAATCATTCTAGCTAACTTATCTGCATTTACTGGGGTATTCTTAAATTTCTTAATACTTTTCCTACTTTTAACTACATCATAAAATTCCATATAACACACTCCTTTAAATTTAGTATGTGCAATTATCGGCTAAATAATGTAGTTATTTTCTTACAATTTTATTTTTAACTGTTTTCCATAAATATGTACATTCCTCAATCTTTAATATGTAAGTTAGAACAGAGTATAATATACTTCCTACAATTACGCTTACTAGTAAAATCACCAAATTTATAGTAAAATGAGAAGTTGTGTTCATTATAAATATTTTTTTTATTAAATATATTACTATTCCCATGACT
>DHIM01000227.1:1831-5365 GCA_002403785.1 Clostridium sp. UBA4746 | reverse complement strand
ATATATTACTATTCCCATGACAATTGAAGATATGGATATTTTTAATAAGGTTTTTAACATAGAACCAAAATGGATTCCTTTAAATTTTTTGTTCATCTTAATAAACAACATTAAAGTTATGGCTACAGATGAAATTGATGAAGATAGTGTTAATCCTGGCACCGCCATGTACCTATACAAAACAGCACTAAAAGCAATATTTATTATAACACCTACTATACTATAAATCATTGGTGTTTTAGTATCTTTTGCAGAGTAAAATGCTCTATTTAACACATCTCGAACTCCGTAGGCTATCATAGTTGGAGAATAAAACACTAATGCCAATGAAACTAATTTCACATCTCTTAAAGTAAACTTTCCTCTTAAATATAATACACTAATTAAGGGTTCTCTCAAAATTACTATTGCAAGAGCTGCCGGGATCATAACTAAATTTATTATATTAATTGATTTAACTAAGGATTTTTTGTACTCCTCATGATTATTCTGGACTATAAATGTAGATAGTATGGGATATATTATCATAGAAACTGCCACAGCAAAAACTTCATAAGTAAGCAGTGTTACTTTATTTGCACATTCAAGAACTGAAGTTGCACCTTCATATAAGCTCATGGCAAATGATCTATTAATAAATAAATTAAATTGCATTGTTGCAGTGCTTATTATTATTGGTATCATTAATAAATACAGTTTCCTTAAATCTTTATCTTTAAAATCCATTTCTAATTTATACTTATATCCCAGTCTCTTAAACTTTGGCACATTAATAACAAATTGTACGAAAAACGCTAGTACCGTTGTAATTGCAAATCCTGTAAGCCCAAACTTATCTACAAATAAACTTAAATATATTATATACATTAAGTTTGCTGCGGCAGCCATGGCAGCTGGAATAGAGAATTCTTTATGTGCTTGTAAAGCCCCAGCCACAACACCTTGAAGAGTTAAAAATAATACAGATAAGAACATTATCCTAAGTATTTTTACGGTTTCGTTAAATATCAATGGGTCACCAGATAAATTATTCGCAAAAAAATAAACTATGTAATAAGAACACAATATGCCAATTGCCGTAATGAATACAGTAAATAACATGGAAGTATTAGTTACGTTATTTACGAAACTATTTCTATCGCTTAATTCTTTAGTCTCAATATAATCTGTGAGAATTGGTATTATAGTTGTGCTAAGCCCATATCCTAAACTTGTAAAAAGAAATACTACACCAAAACACCATACATATATATCAGCTGAATGAGTAGTACCGAATTTAGAAAACATTAGGCTATCTCTTACTATAGCTAGAATTTTACCAATTATTACAAATAACATTACAATCATCGAACTTTTTAAAACTTTGTTTTCTTTCATGGTACACTCCATCTTTTTGTGAATTTAAGAATTAAGACATCTTAATTCTTCATCTTTAATTTTAAATAATAAACTCTTCATATTAAATACATTTATTTAGTATGTCTTTATATATTTTAAAATAGTTTGACCAAAAAGCTTCTATTGTGAATTTTTTTACAACTATATTATATAAATTTTCACCTTTTACATTTATATTACTTTTATCTAAATATGCCTCTTTCATTGCCTTGTAAATATTTTCATTGTTCTGATGAATTACTTTATACCCGCTATCTGCTAGAAGTATACTTTCTAAGTCCCCAACTTGCGTATAAATCAAAGATTTTTTCACAACTCCTGATTCTAAAACTGTTAAGGGTGGTGCTCCGCCCTCACTTAAAGAAGCCAAAACAGTAACACTCGCAGCATTTATATAATCTATTGGATTAGAAACATTTCCTACCATAATAATTTTGTTTTCTAATTCCAATTGTATTATTAACCTCTCTAATTGAAATTTCAACTCTCCATCACCAACTAATAATAGTTTTATATCATGATATTCAGAAGTTAATTTTTTGAATGCCAGTATAACTTCTCTATGGTTTTTTACAGGATGAAGTCTTGCAACCATAACATATACAAATTCTTGCCCATTAAGTTTCAAGTTATTTCGTATATGATCTGGAGAGATCTCAATAATAACTTTTTTTAAATCTATACCATTGTTTACAACCGCTTTGCTTCCCTTAATTTTTTTATCTTCTAATAAATTCTTCAAGTTATTTGATACGCAAATATAATTATTAAAGCTCTTCAGACCCTTAATACTCAGAGGAGTAAATAATAAATATTTTAATTTATTATTAAGAAAATCATATCTAAAATCACTGTGAATTACTGCTACCGTAGGTATGTTTAATTTCTTTTTTATAATTAAGTGGATTAGGAAAGGTTTTGCCCCATGAAAATTCACTATATCTATTGAGTTATGGTTTATAAAATTCACGAGCTCCATATTATTAAGTTTCTTACTAAAAAGTTTATAGTTAACATCCATAACTTTAGCTTTTGAGTAAAGTGGACCTTCTCCCATGCACCCTAATACATTTTCAAAATTTACATTTGCTTTGCTACATATATTTAATACGTGTTTTCCACCTCCACCATTATCATTTCCGGATATAATATGTAAAACTTTTATAGGACTCTCCCCCTTTATTCCTGTTACAAGATAACAATTATTTATGTTTATACTTATCTTTTATTACCACTAAAATAAATTTAAATATAGATGATAATCTTTTAATTCGAAAAGGTTCTTTTGCGACTCTAAACAACCATTCCATTCCTAAATTAATCATCCACTTAGGTGCACGTTTGACATTACCAGCTATTATATCGAAACTACCTCCAACCCCCATAAATACTTTACATGGAAGTCTGTCCATATATTTCACTATAAATATCTCTTGCCTTGGACATCCCATTGCAACATATAGGACTTCTGGTTTAACTTTTTCTATATCTCTTAATATCTCTTCACAATTATCAATTTCAAAATATCCATCATGACTACCTAAAACATTTAATTTAGGATATTTAGTTCTTAAATTAATATTGCACATATCCACTGTTTCTTTGGTAGATCCTAACAAATATATTCCTTTGTTTCCTTTTTCACATTTTTCAACTATACTTTCCATAACTTCTATACCAGCAATTTTTTCTTTCACTGGTTGCCTTACAATTTTTGAACATATTACTGTACCGATTCCATCTGGAATAATAATAGAATTTTCTCTAGTAAAATTATCCAATAATATATTATTTTGTAGTCCATTAAAAAGTACTTCTGGATTCCCTGAAACAATATGTACTTTTTTAAAATTATTTATACTTTTAATTAACTCTTCTTTGCTCCCATTAAAAATCTCGTATAGTAGAATTCTTGTTGTCATAGGACCTCCCCTTAATTTACGTTTTATAGATATTCCTATAATATTAAATTATATAAAATAAATGATTAAGTCAGCTATTTATCAGCTCATACTAGGCACCTTTTTTATGAAATATACTATTAACTCTATAATTTTATATTTTTCCTTTTATATGTAGGGACTTTTTCCTCCATTAAAGCTAATATGGCTTCTTTATCTTTGCCTACTACATTTT
>DHIM01000227.1:1402-1715 GCA_002403785.1 Clostridium sp. UBA4746 | reverse complement strand
CCTTAATAGATGACTCAATAAAATCTATATCATTTCCAATAGGTTTTTCAACATAAATTTTATCGTGCTCTGTTGACGTTAATGCTATTTCATCCATTAGAAGCTCTTCATAAAGCTTTTCACCTGGTCTTAATCCAACAAATTCAATTTTTACATCTACATCTGGTTCAAGTCCAGAAAGACTTATTAAATCTCTAGCTAAGTCAACTATCTTTACAGGTTTGCCCATATCTAGAACAAAAACTTCTCCACCTTTTGCCATACCACCAGCTTGAATAACTAGTTGAGCAGCTTCAGGTATCGTCATAAAGAA
>DHIM01000227.1:0-1248 GCA_002403785.1 Clostridium sp. UBA4746 | reverse complement strand
GCTTCAGGTATCGTCATAAAGAATCTATTTATATCAGGATGCATAACGGTTACTGGTCCACCATGGGCTATTTGCTTTTTAAATAATGGTATTACTGACCCGTTACTTCCTAGAACATTACCAAATCTTACAGCTACATATTCAGTGTCACTAATTGTATCAAATGCTTGAATTATTAATTCACAAAATCTTTTTGTAGCACCCATTATATTTGTGGGATTCACTGCTTTATCAGTACTAATTTGAACAAATCTTTTAACACCAGCTTCATGACTACATTTTGCCACATTATAAGTTCCTATTACATTATTTTTAATGGCCTCGGCTGGGTTACTTTCCATAAGTGGCACATGTTTATGTGCAGCCGCATGAAAAACCACATCTGGTTTATATGTTTTAAAGATTTCTTTTAATCTATCATAATCTCTAACTGACGCAATAACAAACTCTTTATTTAATTCAGGAAACTCATAATTAAGCTCCATCTGTAAATCATACGCATTGTTCTCATAAATATCTAATACTATTAATTTTTCAGGGTTAAACTTAACAATTTGCCTGCATAGTTCTGAACCTATAGACCCACCACCACCTGTAACTAATATTGTTTTACCTTTAATATATTTATTAATATCTTCATTCATTAAAACAACTGGCTCTCTACCTAAAAGATCCTCAATATTCACATCGCGAATCTGATTTATGTTTACTTTTTCTTCTACGATTTCATAAATGCCTGGAATCGTTTTTAACTTACATTTAGTCTGTTTGCATATGTTTAATATTTCTGTTTTAGTTGTATAATCTGCAGATGGTATTGTTATAATTATTTCTTTTACGGACTTTTCCTCGCAAATTGAAATAATCTTATCTCTACCCCCTAAAACTCTTATATCATTAATTACTTTACCTTTTTTAGATTCATCATCATCAATTAATCCCACAATATAATATTTAAGTTCTTTATGTCTTTTGATTTCTTTAACTAAGAGAGCACCTGCATCACCAGCTCCTACAATAAGAATGTTTAAATTCTTGTCACATTGGATATTTTCTCCCTTATTTTGTTCGAGCATTCTATATAATACTCTTGATCCCCCTAATGTAATTACACAGAGAAGCCAAAATATAATATGTACAGTAAACGGGAATCTATAGTATTCACTGTTAAATAAGGAATGACTAATTAAATAGCTATATATTATAAACACAATATTTGCAAGTGATATTGAATATACTATAGATAAC
>DHIM01000273.1:3396-5507 GCA_002403785.1 Clostridium sp. UBA4746 | reverse complement strand
CAACATATGTGCACGGTTATGCCAATCATTGTAAGTATGAAGATAAGATTTATATACAAATTAAAGGGGGGTTGTATAATATAATTTATAATAAAAATTTTAAAGAAAAATAAGATTAAGTTTTAAAAATCTATGGAAATTGTTATGGTATATGAAGAAGTATTTAATAATTTATTGAGTTTTGATGAGGGAGATATTAGTAATATTATAAATATTTATAATGACGGGAATGACAGATTGACTGAAAAAGTAATTCCATTTTCAGAAGAATCATTTGGAAATTTAATATGTTTTGATTATATGAATAATGAGCAACCTATTATAGTATTTTGGGAACATGAAAAAGCATTTATTAATAAGGAACTAGCTACTACTTACATATGTGATTGTTTTACGGATTTGCTATCAATGGTATATGAATTTGAAAAATAAAGGTTTAATAAATAGCAAACATAAATTTTATTGAGTATAATAATAATGAATATACATATATAAATTTATTAATTAGTGGGAGGTTTGTTTATGAAAGCATATAAAATTAAAATTGAATTGAGAGATTCAAATCCGCTTATATGGAGAAGAGTTATCATGCCTGCTGGAGCAACATTTAATAGGCTAAATGATGTTATACAGAATGTGACTAATTTTAAAAGTGGGTATCCATATGATCCTTGCCATTTATTAGAGTTTGATTTGAAAGAAGAAAACTTGATGATTACTAATGATGTTGAAACATATAATGAGAATAAGTTATATAAATCTAAATATAAGAATGTTAAGATAGATGGGAAAAATGATCCTCTTGGTATTATAAAATATCATCTTAAAACAACTGTGAGGCAACCACAAACTATAAAAATTGATAAATACATAGAGAAATATGGTAAGCTAAACTATAGGTATGATTTTGGTGATGAGTGGAGAATTCTAATTACACTAGAAGAAATTATAGATGATTATTATTATGGCTATCCAACTCTTACTGGTGGTGCAGAGACTGCTCCACCAGAAGATGTGGGAGGAATTTATGCATATTATGAATTTCTTAAAATTTATCATGATGATAAACATTCTGACCATAGTGACATTAAGGTTTGGGCTGAAGAGCAGGGATATAAGGAATATGATAAAGATAGGATTAATGGAAGTCTGAAATTCATCAAGTATAAGAAAACAGAGTGGGATAAATTAGAATATCCATTATAGTGTTTAGGTAAATGGATTCAAATCTTACACCAATTAAATCAATCAAGTTTACTAAATGAATATTTTTGAGATTTTAGATATTCAATAACCTGTGGTAATGCCTGGACCGTGGTTGCCTTGGTAGAATCATCATGCATTAAAATAACTACATGTTCTTTTCCTTTAGTATACTTTTTAAGGTTATTTAGTAATTTATCGACTGGAATATTATGACCTTCTGCATCACCAGTTATATCATTCCAATCAACATAATTGTATCCATCACTTTTAAGTGCTTCTCTAAAAGATTCGAGTTTTCCACCAAATGATCCACCTGGAAATCTTACTAACTTACTATTGAAATTCTTTGTTAGTATTGATTTTAATACAGTATCACATTTATTAACATCCCTTATAAAAGCTTTAGTATTAGAGTAAATATATTTATAATTATGCGAATATGTATGGTTCCCAATAGATTGTTTATCCGCAAATTCCATCCTTACTAAGTCAGGATATCTTATAGCATTACTACCAACTATAAAAAAGGTTGCCTTTATATTATATTTATCTAAAGTTTTCAAAATCACAGAAGTTGTGTTAGCAGAAGGTCCATCATCAAAAGTAAGATATGCTATTTTATGCCCATTTGGTCTATAAATATGCTTATAAACATCTATAGCTGATGATTTTATATTTGTTTTTTTAGAGTTTACTGCACTTTCCTCTAGGTTCATTTTTACATTAGTAGGGGTTATACTATTTGTTTTACTATCATTATAAAATATTAAACATGACAGGATAACTAGAATTGTTATTATTAAAACAAACTTTTTTTTATTTATAATTACTATCTTCCTTCTATTTTCAAGTTTCATCATAATTTATCACCAATCTTTTCATTATTTGGATTACACCTTTAAGTC
>DHIM01000273.1:0-3315 GCA_002403785.1 Clostridium sp. UBA4746 | reverse complement strand
CCTTTAAGTATATGTTTAATATTTATTATTAGTGTATGTTTTAAATATCATTAGTATCTCATGACAATAATTTTATAAATATTTTTATTTGTATTTCCAATATAATATATTTTTGTTAAAGAAAAAGTGGCGGGACTATTAAAGAGGAAAATGCAAATGTAGTGTCATTATGATAATACCTAAATTTATGAAAAGTATAATGACAACCTTAAAAAGGAATATACTAGTATAGTATAACTTTAGGATTTTGAGTATAATGGAATATGTAACCATGTCGAATATAATGGGAATGAAATCGAATTTATTGGATGTGTATCAACAACAAATGATGATTTAGAAAAAACTTCTTTTAAGGAGGACGGTAGAATGATTATTATTATAAGTCGTTAGAAGGCGTCGGTATATTGCATTAGAGTTTTAAGTAGAAAATATTGAAGTGTATATATTATATTAACAATGGGGGTATTGTTTTGAAAAAACCATGGCGTATAAAATTTAATAAAAAGATAGCAAGCAAAAAGTTATTATTACTACTTATTTGTGTAAGTTTACCCTTAGTTACCAGTAAAACTATTTCTTCATCATTCAAGAATTCTAACGAAAATCATAATACTAATAAAGCTATTAAACCTGACCCTTCTCCTAACGTAGAAAATACAAATACAGAAGTACTGCTATCTGCTGTAGGGGACTGTACCATAGGCACTGATAGTAAATTTGGTTATGCAAATAGTCTTCCAGCTATGGCACAACAATCAAGCAAGGGTTTTGCTTATTATTTTAAAAATGTACATAGTATTTTAAGTAAAGATGATGTTACAATTGCCAATCTAGAAACAACTTTTACAAATTCTAATGATAAAGCAGATAAGCAGTTTAATTTCAAAACCAGCAGTGATTATGCTAAAAGTTTAACGCTAGGTTCTATTGAAGGTGTAAATATTTCTAACAATCATATTTATGATTATAAGCAAAAGGGATTTCTTGATACAAAAAATGCCCTTGAAGAAGAAAAAATTAATTACTTTGGAGAAGGATCAAAGTGGAGTACCAAAATAAAGAATCAGTCCTTTGGTTTTTTAGGTTATAGAGGTTGGTCTTTAGATAAAAGTTTCCTTGATAAAGTAAAAGGTGATATTGCTCTCTTAAAAAAGATTAACTCGGTTGTAATTGTAAATTTCCACTGGGGAGCCGAAAACGCGTATTATCCAGTGGATGCGCAAAAAGAACTTGCTCATTTTGCTATCGATAACGGCGCAGATATAATACTTGGACATCACCCTCATGTAATTGAAGGTATTGAACAATATAGAAATAGAATTATCGCCTATAGTTTAGGAAATTTCTGTTTTGGGGGCAACTCTAATCCGAGTGATAAAACAACCTTTATTTTTCAGAGTAATTTAAAGTTTGTGAATAATAATTTAACATCTATTGGTGTACGAGTTATTCCTTGCAGTATATCATCAGTAAATTATACAAATGATTATTGCCCAACTCCTCTTATGGGTAATGCTAAGATAAGTTTATTAAGTAAATTAAATAGACTTTCCGATGATTCAAGCTTTAAAATAAGTGATAAGTTCTTTTATATAAATACTAATAAAAGTAACATTTGATACATTCTATAATTTGTATTTATATTGATGTATATTAGTAGTTGTTAGTTATTTCTGAATATAAAATTTAAATGAGGTGTAAAGATGAAAGTATTACTTATTAATGGAAGTCCTTTTATCATTTCTAACTAATAATTACATATATTTTTGTGAAAAATAAGTTTGCTTGTAAAATTAACAAATAGATAATGAAAGGATGTATTTGATGATTTATTCTATAGAAAATGCAACAATAAAAATAACGGCTAGCGCTCATGGCGCAGAATTACACTCAATAACTGGGAAAAAAGAAGGAACAGAGTTTCTTTGGAATGGGGACCCAAAATATTGGAAATATCATTCACCGATTTTATTTCCAATAGTCGGAAACCTAGTAGGCTCCCAATATAGGATTGATGAGAAGTTATATGAATTGCCATCTCATGGATTAGGAAGGATATCAGATTTTAAATTTATATCACAAACGGATGATTCTATTACATTTGAACTAAAGTATTCTGAAGATACTATGAAAAAATATCCTTATAAATTTTCTTTACTTATTAATTATACAATTGAAGAAAGTGCAGTTAAAGTAACGTACAATGTTATAAATTTAGATAACAAGGATATATCATTTTCAATTGGCGCACATCCTGCCTTTATGTGTCCTATTGAAAAAAATGAAAAATTAGAAGATTATTACCTTAAATTTAATAAGAAAGAAACAAGCGAAATTATGGAATTTACTAAAGATACTTATTTTTCACATAAGAGAAAAGAATTATTAAAGGATACTGATATCATGCCACTAACAAAAGATTTATTTAAAGACGATGCTTTAGTATTTGATGATTTGAAATCTGATAAAATAACTATAAAATCAAAAAATCATAAGAAGTCAGTATCAGTAGAATTTAAGGGATTTCCTTATTTGGGAATATGGGCACCAAAAAGCGGAGCACCATTTTTATGCATAGAACCTTGGTTTGGACATGCAGATTATGAAGATTTTACTGGTGAATTTAAAGAGAAAGAAGGCTCGATTTCATTAACTATAGGACAAGAGTTTAAATATAGTTATAAGATTTCTATTGTAGAATAATACAGACTGATGTGGAACAAATTAAAAATTTAAGTTGCTAAAACCCAGTATATCTAGGTAATAGTATAATTAAATAAATGAAAAAGCTGTGAATTGATAATTCACAGCTTTTTGTTAGAGTAAAGGGGGACTTTACTTTAACTTATTACTCTATTTTTAAATCTTAACATAAAATTGTTAAGATATGACGAAGAAAATGTGTAGTATGTTAAATATTAGTGTTAGTTAACTTATATATTTTATTTCAAAAATAAAATTAGGATTTATTATAAGCCGTAGGAGAGATTTATACATAAAGTATTGTCGAATATAACCGATATAATAAATATAAAAGATTTGAAGCGATAGGAGGTAATAGGTAATGCCACGAGAGGGTTATATTAGAACAATGTTGTTTGCATTATTATGTATATGTTTTATTTTCTATTTATTTATGGGTATCTATAGTTATAGAAAAGATAAAAAATCAAAAGTTAACGTAATATTTTTTAGTCTTTGTATTGCGGCTAGCCTTTGGGCCATAGGATATGCATTCATGTTGATTTCTCCTAATATAGAAATTGCAAATGTGTGGAGAATAGTTTCTGCATTAGGATGGTGCTTTTTTAACGG
>DHIM01000384.1:6698-20700 GCA_002403785.1 Clostridium sp. UBA4746 | reverse complement strand
GGAATTAGTAGAAAGTTATATAAAACCTTATAGGTCTTAAAGATTACCTCTCACTATGAGAAACAGAAAATAATTTGCAGGAAGTGATGAATTTTATGAGAAAATACATATTTATATCTATAGGTGGAATGCTTGGTGCAATACTTAGATATGCGATAAAGAATATACACATTAATAATTATAAAGAAGTCATACCAATAAATACATTGTTTATTAACGTTTCTGGAAGTTTGCTTTTAGCACTTATACTAACCATTGCCTTTGAAATATTTGCATTTGATGCTAATATAAGATTGGGAATTGCTACAGGATTTTTTGGTGCCTATACGACTTTTTCTACACTTTGCAAAGAGACTGTTGACCTTATGACTCTAGGTGATTATTATTCTGCTATATCATATATTGGGTTTTCAATAATGCTAGGACTTGCTGCCTCGTACTTTGGAGTGGTACTGGCAAGGGAAGTAGTTTCAAAATATAAAATAAAACAAAATATCTCTTAAACACGGACCCAGAAACACATAGGAGGTCAAAAAAATGACATATATGCTCGTTGCAGTTGGTGGAGCCGCAGGAAGTTTGGTACGGTATAGCCTTGGTAAATTTATAAGTGAAAAGTCAAAAACTTCTTTCCCAATAGGAACTTTTATTATTAATATTACAGGTGCACTTTTACTTGGTCTTGTTAGTACTATTGGAGTTAGTAGCAGTATGATGTTGTTACTCGGGGATGGCTTCTTAGGTGCATACACGACCTTTTCAACCTTTATGTATGAGGGCTTTAATCTATTTCAGGAAAAAGAAAAACTGAATGCCTTTATATATATTTTGTGTTCAGTAATACTAGGTTTAATAGGATATTTCATAGGAAGTAAAATAGGAAATCTATAAAAGAGGAGGATAATAATATAAACTTATCTCAAATTTTCTCTTCCATCTATGTAATGCACTTCTATTTAATTTCATAAAATTCTTTTCCCACCCTTTTGAAATTATAATTCAAATTTCATGGAAAAATTTCACATTAGCAATGTATAAGTCTACAATCATTTAAAAGTATTATTTTAAATGATTGTAGACTTATAATTCTTTGCTGTGTTTTTTGAATGTAACTCAATTGCTATTGTCTTACATATATTATTTCTTGATACACTAGTTAAAAATATTGTCAAAATTTGTTGGATGTTGTTAAAATTCGTAGAATGTTAATACTAATAATATCATTTTTTATGATATTATTAAGAATATCGGGAGTAATAACTTATGATACGTTTAATAGAATTTCCTGCCTGAGGTAGAAAAATAAAAGTGAGTAAATTCAACTTGCAAAATAAAAGGGGTTCGTATATGTCAAATCAAGGAAAGAATGATTCAGAGATATTATTAAGTGTGGCGGTGATAACATACCAACATGAAAATTACATCCGACAAGCATTAGACAGTATTCTAATGCAAAACGTAAACTTTCAATACGAAATAATTGTAGGAGAGGATTGCTCTCCAGATAATACCCGAATAATTTTGTTGGAATATCAGAAAAAATACCCTAACAGGTTTAAACTTATATTGCGTGACAAAAATGTAGGTGCAACAAAAAATTTATATGATGTGCTTATGAACTGCCAAGGCAAGTATATAGCATTACTAGAGGGTGATGACTTTTGGACTAACTCAAATAAACTTCAACTTCAAGTTGATTTTTTAGAAAAACATAATGTATATACTGGTGTTTCTCATGATTTTGAATATGTAAACAAAATTGGCGAACATACATCTATGTCTAATGAAAAACGAAGTGATTCAGCCGAAGAATTTACAATGAATGATTTCGTTAAATGGGAATGGCCAATTCAAACAGCCACATTAGTGTTTCGTAATTTCTTTCTTAATAATAAAGATGAGGATTTTAGTATTATATATACCGCGCACAATTTAATGGCAGATCGAACTTTAGCAATGTTGATATTAAAAAAAAGTAATATCCTTATTATTAGGAAGGTAATGAGTGCGTATAGGTATGTTATTGAAAAAAATGGAACTAATTATACTTCTAAATTTGAGATGCCAGCTAAAAGAAAATATATAGTGGAGATTACTATAAATTATATTAATATGCTTGAAAAATATTTGACGTCTTGCAGCAATTATAATTTTGAGTATATAAAATCCCAATTTGTTTCTGAGATTATGATCAATACCCTTAAGAACCATACATTTGATTCAGTAAAAGATTTAACTGAAATATTAAGTCTGGTTTCTATAAAAGTAAAGCTGCTATCTTTTTCCCATATGCTGAATTTTTTTGTTACTTTTCCGTTAAGAAAAATGAAACTATATGTCTCTAATTTAAAGGAATTATAAAATATGAAATCAAATAATAAATCATTAAAAAGCAAAGTTTTATATGGATTATTTTGGCGCTTTATGGAGCGTAGTGGTACACAAGGCATTCAGTTTGTTGTATCAATTATATTAGCAAGATTATTACTACCCAAAGATTTTGGTATTATAGGACTAATTACTGTTTATATCGAAATCGCTAATGTGTTTATACAGAGCGGATTTGGAACAGCATTAATTCAAAAAAAAGAAGTCGATGATGAAGATTATTCATCTGTATTTTATCTTAGTTTAATCCTCTCAGCAGTTCTGTATTTGATACTGTTTTTCACAGCACCACTTATTGCTAGATTTTATTCTGAACCTATGCTTGTACAAATACTTAGAATACTGTCTTTCACACTTATATTAGGTGTAATAAACAGCATACAATTTACAGTGATATCACGGGAAATGAAATTTAAAAAGAGTTTTGTTGTAAGCCTTGGCGGGGTTTTTGTTTCTGCTCTAGTAGGTGTAACAATGGCTTATCGAGGGTATGGTATTTGGAGTTTGGTCTTTTCACAAATATCAGGTCAAGTGACATCCACTATAATACTATGGTTTACCGTACGTTGGCGACCTAAATTACTATTTTCTTTTAAAAAAATAAAAGAGTTATTTAAATTTGGTTCAAACCTGCTTATTTCAGGTCTGTTAGATTCTTTATTTAATAACTTGTTTCCACTTATTATTGGTAAATTGTTTGGCAGCACGATGCTTGGTTATTATAATCGTGGACAAAGCTTTCCGTCTCTGATGGTTAATAACATAGATGGGACTATTGTAGGAGTAATGTTTCCAGCATTGTCAAAATTTCAAAATGACCGAGTTCAGGTTAAAAAAATAGTGCGTCGTATGCTAGTAACTAGCTCATTTTTTGTTATCCCAATAATGGTTGGTCTTGCAGTAGTAGCACGACCGTTGGTCATACTTCTGTTAACTGATAAATGGATTCCATGTGTACCATTCTTACAATTTGCATGTATAACCTATGCATTATGGCCAATTTTTACTGCAAACTTACAGGCTATAACTGCAGTTGGGCGTAGTGATATCTTTTTAAGATTAGAGATAATTAAAAAAGTCTTATTAGTAGTGGTTATTTTAATAAGTGTTCATTATGGCATATATGCAATGCTAATAGGAAGTGCTATAGTATCTTTCGTCTCAGCAGTTATTAATGCTTCGCCTAATAAGAAGTTGCTGAATTACTCATATAAAGAACAATTGCATGATATTATGCCCTCTATTTTACTTTCGGCTACAATGTGCCTTGTAGTACTCGTGGTTTCATTACTATCATTTAGTTTATGGTTGGTATTTATATTACAAATAATTGTCGGTGCAGTTTTTTATTTTGGGGTAGCATATCTTTTAAAATTTGAATGTTTTCTTTATATTTTAAATTTATTCAAGGACGCAATCGACAAAAATTTTAAGCAAAGAAGAAACAACAATTTTAATAACAAACTATAAGAGGAAGGTAAATAACTATGAATAATAAATCAATATTCGTCACTCGTTCATCAATGCCGCCAATAGAGGAATACATTAATGAAATAAAACAAATATGGGATTCAGCATGGTTAACAAATATGGGTAAATATCACAAACAGTTAGAACAAAATCTTATTCAATATTTAGAAGTGGATAAGATTCAATTGTTTACTAATGGCCATTTGGCATTAGAGTTATTATTACAAGCAATGAACCTAAAAGGTGAAGTAATTACAACACCATTTACATTTGCTTCAACTACACATGCTATTGTTAGGAATGGTTTAACCCCTGTATTTTGTGATATTAACCCAGAAGATTATACTATGGATGTAACAAAAATAGAAAGATTAATAACAGATAAAACATCTGCTATACTGCCTGTCCATGTTTATGGACATATTTGCAATATCAGTGAAATAGAGAGAATCGCTAGTAAATACCGATTGAAAGTAATTTATGATGCAGCTCATACCTTTGGTGAAAAGATAAATGGACAAGGTATAGGGAACTTTGGCGATGCCAGTATGTTTAGCTTTCATGCTACAAAAGTATTTAATACTATTGAAGGTGGAGGCGTAACATTTTCAGATGAGAATATTGGAAAAGAGCTATATAAATTAAAAAACTTTGGTATTCAATCAGAAGTACTGGTAGATGGTGTTGGATCAAATGCAAAAATGAATGAATTTCAAGCAGCTATGGGTATTTGTAATTTGCGACATATTGCAGAAGAAATATCAAAAAGAAAAATTGTAGTTGAAAGGTATCGTAAATGGCTTTCGGATATAGATGGGATTAAAATAATGTATGATAAAGAGAATGTTCAGTCAAATTATGCCTATTTTCCAGTTGTATTTGATGAAAAAGTATTTGGTTTTACTAGAAATGAAGTATGTGATAAATTAAAGGAAAATAATATATTTGCTAGAAAATATTTTTATCCTTTAACTAATAGTTTTGACTGCTACCATGGTGAGTTCGATGTGAATAAAACACCTGTAGCACAACGTATTTCAAAACGAGTACTAACATTACCATTATATGCTGATTTGAGTTTAGAAGATGTTGATAAAATTTGTGACATTATATTGAACTTAAAATTAGAAACAAATTTATAAAAATAAGAGGGGCAATTATTATGTACAATTCATTTTATAGTTTATCTGAATTAAATAAAATTGGATTTAAAAAAGTTGGTGAAAATGTACTTATTAGTAAGAAAGTAAGTATTTATTCACCCCAAGATATGAGTATAGGTAATAATGTTAGAATAGATGATTTTTGCATATTAAGTGGTAAATTGGAATTATCTAATTATATCCATATTGCTTGTTATACAGCTCTTTTTGGAGGAGCTAAAGGAATTTTCATTGGAAGTTATTCAACACTATCTAGCAGAGTATCTGTTTATGCTAAGTCTGATGATTATAGTGGTGAATTTATGACAAGTCCGATGATACCAGATTGTTATACTAATGTTATTAGTAGTGAAGTTAATATAGCAGACTTTGTAATAATAGGTTCAGGATGTGTGATTTTACCTGGAACTAACATTAAGGAAGGGGTAGCTTGTGGATCTTTAAGCCTAATAAATAAGAATTTAGAACCTTGGTCAATAAATGTAGGAATACCAGCAAGAAAGATTAAGGATAGATCAAAAAAATTGTTGCAATTGAAAGATGAATTTATCGGAAAATAATAGCGAGAGACCTTAAAGATGCTGCATAAGGGTTGTTCACGGGGAGGTCATTCTATGAAAATATTAAAACAAATTAATCTTTTTAAGACCTTATATCTTTCACTATTTCTTTGTAGAAATAATGATAAGAAAATATCTGTTTTGGCTTATAGAAAAGCAATAATCAAGATTACTAGAGGTTGTTCTATTAAAATCAACGGAAGATTTAGTATTGGAGCATTTTGGGATATAGTAACCAACCGAGAAACTATATTTTTAGCTAAAAAGTCAAGTAGATTAATTGTTAATGGAAATTTTACAATATATACTGGCAGCTCCGTGTCCATACAAGAAAATGCTCTATTAGAAATAGGCAGTGGATATATGAGTTCAGATTCTAGAATTATGTGTTTTAATAATATTAAGATAGGTAATGATGTTATTATTGCTGACCAGGTAACTATAAGAGACTCAGATAATCATAATATCAAATATGAAGGATATGAAATGTCAAAACCAATTAATATTGGAAATCATGTATGGATTGGAATGGGAGCAACGATTTTAAAAGGAGTAACCATTGGGGATGGTGCAATAATTGCAGCAGGGGCAGTGGTCACAAAGAATGTGCCACCACAGTGTTTGTTTGGAGGTGTCCCTGCTAAAATTATTAAAGAGAATATTATTTGGGATTAGTTGAAGATATGATTAACGAGTTCATTTTTTCTTATAAACCTTTAATACCTCATCATACTTACAAAAATATTTCCCTCCGCTATTTCTTAGAATCCCTTCACTCTTTCCAAGCACTAAAAATCCGTTATTATCTAAAGAATTATAGAAGTTTTTTAGCATTTTCTCTTGTAAACTATCATTAAAATAAATAAATACATTTCTACAAAGTATAAGATTAAATTCGTTTAACGTTCCATTACTAAGCAAGCTATGCTGGAAAAACAATATGTTTTTCTTAAGTTCTTCTTTAACTTTTATGCAACTTTTATTAATGTTAAAATATTGAATAAAATTTTTCTCTCCTTGTGCATTTCTGTAATTATTTATATCTTTATCCAAGGTGATTGAGGAATATATTCCGTTTTTTGCCTCTTCTATGACATAAGGATTAATATCTGTAGCGTAAATTTGGGTTTTGCATAGTATTCCTGCTTCTTTTAGCATTATAGCTAAGGAATAAACTTCTTTTCCATTAGAACAACCTGCACACCAAATTTTGATATGATTATAAGAATTTAAATAGGGTAATATCTTGGTTTTAATTAAATCAAACACCTTAGGATCTCTAAAGAACTCCGTTGTATTTATTGAGAAATCAAGAAACAGGTTATGAAAAAAAATTTCGTTGTTTAAAACTAGTTCTCTAAAGTAGCTAAAACTTACAATACCTTCTTTTATCATAGCTATATTTATTCGTCTCATTATGCTATCTATTTGATACTCTGTGTAATCATAGCCATAGGCGATATTTAGTTCATTTAAGAATCTATAAACTTCTTCTTTATTTAAAATTTCTTTATCAGAAGAATTCTTAGTTAATTTTTTCAAAGTGAAATTTTTTTCAATGTATTTACAATTTATACCTATATTCTGTAAGTATGAGTATAAGTATCTCTTTAAAACAAAAATTGTACACATCTCACTCTCTTGCATGCTAAAAAGTTTCTCTACAACAATTTTGGGAATCACATTAGCTCCCAAAAAAGTTATATTAAAATTTTGCATATCTTGCAAATTTAAAAGTTCTATTAGTTCTACTACCTGTTTATTGTCTTCAAATTCTCCCATAACAACAATATTTGCTTCTACTTGGTCGTAAATTATTTTAAAATCCAAAATCGTCCTCCATTGCTACTTAAGCCTTATTAATCCAAGCTTTTACTAAAGTTATAAGTACATCATAATCAATTGGTTTTGAAATGTAATCATCTGCTCCAGCTTCCATGCACTTTTCATTATCACCCTTTAACGATTTTGCTGTGGTAGCTATTATTGGTATGTGTTTTATTTCATCAGTATTTCTTATACTTTTAATTGCTTCATATCCATTCATAACAGGCATCATTATATCCATTAAAATTAAATCAACAACTTCATTTTCAAGCTTTTCCAGTGCAATCTTTCCATTTTCAGCTTCGATTATTTCTGCACCATATTCTTCTAAGGCAGCTGCAAGCACAAATATGTTTCTTGGATCGTCATCTACAATTAGTATCTTTTTATTATCAAGATTTAGTGCTCTATCCTTATTAATTTTGGAAGTAATAATATTTTTATAATCGTCTTCACATTTAACATTATGAAGTATTAAAGTTAATTCATCAAGCAGCCGTTCATAAGAGTTTGTGGTCTTAATAATTATGATGCCATTATATAATTTTATCTCTTTTTCTTGATCTTTACTTATTTCCATATCTGTATAAATAATAACTGGGATTCCTAAGTTTTTTAGTTGTAGTGCGTTATTAATTTCTTTAAGTAGTTCAATTACATTTTTGTAGGGCACTGATAAGTCCAATAAAATGCCATCAATTTCTTTTTCCTTTATAAGCTTAAGCCCTTCAGTTCCATTATTTGATGTTAATGTTGTAAAGCCTATACCGCCGGCGATTGCTTTAATTGACTGAATTAAATTTATATCATCTTGAATAATAAGCAAACTTTTATGTTTTTCATTCTTTATTTTTTTATTTTGGAACTTTGCTATATTTTGATGATCATTGCCCATAGTAACTGCTACCTCTTGCTTCGCGATAGCTTGTTGAGGAACTGAACGTGGTAAATATAACAAGAAGGTGCTACCCATTCCAAGCTCACTGGTTACTTTTATTTCTCCCTTCATAAGATTACAAAGCTTGTTGCTTATGGATAGACCAAGGCCCGTGCCACCGTATTTTCTTGAGATAGAGCCATCTCCTTGCTGAAACTCTTCAAAAATCGCATTTAAATTATTTTTAGGTATTCCAATTCCTGTATCAATCACAGAAAATACTACGTTATTTTCACCCGTGGTATCCCTTTCAATTTTTAGTTTTACAGAACCCTTATCTGTAAATTTAAATGCATTAGATAAAAAGTTTCTTACCACTTGTGAAATCTTTTTTTTATCACCAAAGATATTATCTTTAAATTGATCTTCCAATATAAATTGAATATCTTTCTCTTTTGCTGTTTCATTAAACAGATCACTAAGCTCTTCAATAAGTTCTATTGAATTAAAATATTTGTAGTTTACGTCTATTTTACCCGCCTCGATTTTTGATAAATCTAAAAAGTCATTTATCAAACTAAGCAAATGTTGCCCAGAGTTAAATATAACCTTTATTTTTTCCTGTGCATCCTCCGTAGTAGTATCTTTACATCTTCTTATTAAAAGATTAGATAATAATATAATAGAATTAAGTGGTGTTTTAAGCTCATGAGAAACATTTGCTAGAAATTGCGATTTATATATATTTGCCATTTCATAATCTTTTGAGCGTGCCAAAATCTCTTTTGCTGATTTCTCCAATTCTTTGTTTTTAATATTTAGAAGTTTTGACTGCTCCTCTATTTGCAATTGATCTTCCTCAAGCTGAGAGTTAGTTTGTTGCATCTCTTCACTTTGCTGTTGAAGTATTTGCTGCTGTTCTTCAAGTTGAGCATTTGTCTGTTGAAGTTCCTCAGTTTGAACCTGAAGTTGTCCTTGCTGTTCTTCTAATACTTCATTTGCATTTACTAACTGAAGTGATATTTCTTGAGAGTCTTTTGTCGCTTTTTCACTTACTTCTAATAGTTCTTTAATTCTTTGACTTTGAATTGTAGTGTATAGGTTTATAGCAATAACATTGCTTGCCGCTTCAATAAATTGCAGTTTTAATTTATTGAAAGTTATAAAGGAGGATAGCTCAATAACCCCATATAGCTCATCCTCATAAATTAAAGGAAAAGCATAAACATTAAGAGGAACTTCATCTGTAGTTCCAGTACAAATCACAGCTTCCGATTTACGTACATTTGTAAGAAGTATAGGCTTTCTTTCTAAAGCTACTTGTCCAACTATTCCCTCACCAAGCTCGTATATATTAGATAATCTTTCTCTTTCTGTAAAAGCGAATGAAGAATTTAGCATAAGTTTATTTATTCTATCATTATGTATATAAAATGTTCCATTTCCAGAATCTAAGGATCTAGATAAAAAATTTATTGCCTTTTGTGTCAATTCTTTAACGGATACGTTCTTAACCATTTCATCATTTAAGGAATTTAGAGTCTCATTTATCCAAAATTCATTCTTTAATTTATTTATCAATATATTATAGTCTTCAGCCATTGCACAAACTTCATTTTTTTGAGTGATTTTAAACTCTTCTAGATTTCCTGAATTAGTTGTTTTAACCATATGTTCTTTTAATCTTTTAATAGGATCTAAAATGCTTCTTATCACCATTATAAATGCTAATGTTAGCATACTTATTAAAATTACTAAAGTTAAAATTAAGGTTAATCTCTGTGAAGATTGCAGTCCATTTGCTTCTTCTATTAAGCTGATTTCACTATTTGAAGAACTTAAATATATATTATTAAGATCAAGTTCAAGCTGATCAACAAAATCAGAACTTATTCCTTCAGATATATCTATTGCATCAGCTTTTTTACCCGTTAGCACATCATTAATAATTTTATCCCTTTGTGGCTTCCACCATTTCGAAAGAAGATTATTAGCATCTTGCAAATTTCTTTTAGTATTAGAATCGTCGGAATACTGTCCTATTATATCTAAGTTATTTTGCAAATCGATTTCATATTGGTTAACTTTGCCTATCTCTCTTTGAATCTCATTACTATTTGATAATAAAATTACACTTTTAAGAGAACTTTTAATTTCAACCAAATTTAATTTCCCTTTGATTGTGGCATCAGAAACCTTTGAAGATTGATCATATAAATTCCGAGTTATTTTTTGCAAGTTATTAAGTCCAATTAAAGCAAAGGTTCCAAATCCAATAAATGTTGTAATACAAATAAAAAACAATATAAAAAATCTTTTCTTTATACTAGTGCTTTTAAAATTAGTCATAAATTCCTCCTTAATCATCACCTATAGTGCTGTTCATCACCTGCGAAGCTTCAACATTAGAAAATCCCATGTCAATATTTTTTATTTTTCCCATTTAGCTATATATTTGTCTGCATCTTCTGGAGCAACTAATTCATATGGAAAAATTACTATTTTCTCTACATTTTCACCCCTAGCTACTTTAACTGCAGTTTCTATAGTACTTTGACCTTGCGCTGTTGCATCCTGGAATACTGTAACAGCTAATTTACCACTCTTTAAGTAATCAAGAGCTTCAGGAGTAGCATCTATACCACCTACAATTATCTTGCCACTTTTTCCTGCTGCTTCTATGGCTATTAATGCTCCTATTGCCATTTCATCGTTGCTGGAAGCTACAACATTAATATCTTTGCCCGATTGAAGCCAGTTTTCCATTAGAGCCATACTTTTATCCCTATCCCACTCAGCTGTTTGCTCCCCAACAATTTTCATATTGGGATATTTTGCTATTACCTCACGAAAACTTTGAATTCTTAATCTCTGTGCTTCTTGACCAATCGTTCCCATTATAATTGCAACGTTCCCCTTATAATTCACCTTCTTTGCAAGATATTCCATTTCCAATATACCAGACTGTTTTAAGTCTGACCTTACATAAGATGCTGCATCATTTTGGTTTGCAAATGGTTTGTTAACGCTGATGATTGGAACCTTAGCAACCTTTGCGATGTCTGTTAAAGGCTTTGATGTATCTGTATCAACTGGTTGAACAACTATAGCATCCACTCCCTCAGATATGAAGTTTTTAACATGTGACAATTCTATATTAGAATCATGTTTTGAGTCAACATATACAACTTCAACATCATTTAAAGACTTGGAATAATTCTTCATTCCATCAATCATATAAGATGTGAATTTGTCATTGAAATCGGAAATGCAAACACCTATCTTAATCTTTTTGGTAGCTTTTGTTGTGTCATTTGTTTTCTTTACACAACCAGTTAACAAAGACACTGTCATAACAGTAATAAGTGCCATTGATAAAATTTTTTTCATTAGGTTTACCCCCTTAGTTATCATCTTCGATGCCACAATCATCTTCTTCGATGCTACAATATTAACGACTTCAGAAGGCGATTTATACCAGCACTGAAGTTTTCTCTTTGTTATAGTATGTGATTCTTACTTACAGAAGTAGCAGACCGCTCTTCTAAAATATCGTTAAAAGTAGATATCAGAAAATTCTATATGTGTTTTTGAAATTACATTACTGAAAGTATCGTCGGAATTCTTTTGAGAAATTTGATCATTACTAGTTTTGCCAATAGGAATTTTAACAATGAATTCACTTCCATTTAAGTATTCACTATTAACTTCGATAGTTCCGTCATGCATTTCAATTAGAGATTTCACAAGGTTAAGACCAATACCGCTGCCCTCACAGCTCCTTGTAAGGAGCTTGTCCGCTTGCTCGAACCTTTCAAAAATCATCTCGTGTTTATCTTGAGAAATTCCTATGCCTGAATCCTTCACTCTAATTTGAATTGAATTGTTGCAAACACTAATATTTACAAATATATTTCCATCTTGAGGTGTAAACTTTATAGCATTAGATAAAAGATTTAACACAATTCTTTCAATAGCATCTAAGTCACAAGCAATTATTACCTCTTCAACCTCCGTATCGAATATTATTTCAATGTCTTTTAATGCTGCATACTTTACCGCTGATTTTACGGTATTTTCCACTATCTCAACAATGTTACAGGCTGATATATTAAGAGTAAAATCACCAGAATCTATTTTTGTAATATCTATCAAATTGTTAACTAGTCTTATAAGCCTATAGCAATTTTTAATCTGTGTATTTGCTTTCACCTTTATTTTTTCTCTATCTAAAACTTTATCATTTTCAAGATAATATTTTGTTATTTGTGTAGCTCCAAGCAGAACATTTAAAGGGGTTCTAAATTCATGAGATATATTTGCAAGAAACATATCTTTCGCCTCATTAGCTGCTTCAGCTACATCTTTTGCTCTTTTTAATTCTTTAGCTTGCTCTTGCAGCCGTATGTTCATTTTTCTTTCTTTTTCAATAAGCTTCAAGTATACATTTATTCTGTTTATCAGTAAAAAGTCATCAATAGGTTTAGTAAGATAATCTACTGCTCCTATTTCAAAACCCTTTCTCTTAAATTCCTCACCTACATAAGCTGCAGTTAGAAATACAATGGGAATATGTTCTGTCTTTTTTCTACTTTTTATAATCTGCGCTAGTTCAAAACCATCCATCTCTCTCTCCATATGCACATCTAAAATAATTAGATCCACGGAATGTTTTATGAGCGCTTGTAATGCTTTTGTGGAATTATCTGCAAGCACCACTTTAGCATCTATATACTCTTCAATAAGAGCCTTTGCAGTAAATAAATTATTTGGATAGTCATCAACTACCAAGATTGTATACAAATTACTTGTTACCATATTTGAAAACCTCACTTACCCACTTAATAATATTTAGCTAAGTTGTTATTAAATAAACGAATAAAAACTTAGCTAAATTTATTCATAATCATCATATTTCAACCTCAAAATCTTACATTCATATAGTGTCGTAATTCAATAATATTACATGAAAATATCTGAAAGCTCCACTCTTATGATTTCATCTTCATTTCTCACTTTGCTACTATATATCTTATTTTCCTTTAGTACCTTTCCTGACGGAATCATAACTGTAAACTTACTTCCTTTTCCAAATTCACTTTCAGCAATTATACTACCACCATGTAATTCTACAATTGATTTAACTAAACTTAAACCAACACCTGTGCCTTCTGTATTTCTTGATAGCGATTTGTCCACCTGCTTAAATCTATCAAATATCATTTCTAAATACTTGTCTTCAATTCCAATACCATTATCTTTGACTGATATTTCAATAAATTCTTTCTTATCCTTAATATCTACAAGTATTTCATCACCTTCATCTGAAAATTTTATCGCATTCGATATAAGATTTAATACTATTCTCTCTATCTTTTCTGTGTCACAAGCAATAATTTTTTCTTCTATATCCGTATCAAAAATTATACTCAAACCTTTACTTTCAGTAAATGTGGTTACAGACATCACTATTTCTTCTACAACTTTAACTATATTGTTATTTGATAAGTTCAATTTAAAGAATCCCGCTTCAATTTTTGATATATCAACTATATTGTTAATAAGTTTGGATAACCTATAAGAATTCAGTTTCATTGCGTCAATATATTTAATAATTGATTCTTTCTTTTCATCGAGTGATCCACTCTTGCAATACATATCAAATAACTGAGCTGTTGAATAAATTACATTTAATGGTGTTTTAAGTTCATGAGATA
>DHIM01000384.1:5815-6497 GCA_002403785.1 Clostridium sp. UBA4746 | reverse complement strand
TGGTGTTTTAAGTTCATGAGATACGTTAACAAGGAATTCTCCCTGTACCTTATTAGCATTGATTAACTCTTTATTAGCAATCATTAGTTCTGCTGCTTTTTCTGCTTTTTCATCGCGTTGAGAGGCAAGCTCTTTAATAGCGATTATTATCTCCGCTGATCTGTCTGATTTCTCTTCACTTTGATATGTAAGCTCTTCAATAGCAATAATTAATTCTGCTGACCTGTCTGTTTCCTCTGCTCTTTGAAATAGTTGCTCTGTTTCCTGTTTGTAAAAATTATCTTTCATATGCCATCACCCTTCTGTTTACTCTTTTTCAGATTAATAAGATCATCAGATGTAGTTCTTTCTTTATGTTCTTTTAGTGCTTTTTATGGAATGCCTTTAAAAAACTCGCCTGATAATTTAAATTCATTAATAATTGAATAAATTATATTATTATGTATAATTTAAAAATACCACTTCAAAAAATTTTATTTATATGTAAAAGCGATATATTCACTTCCCTTGCTTCAAGAAACTGTATGAATATATATCCTTAATAATTTCGCAATAAATTACTCCCTTTTTTAATACATACACATATAGATTTCATCGAGATAAAATAAGTACATTACATAAAAGATAGCTATAAAATGTGCGTGCTTTTACATTTTACCATATTTTACAGTATATTTGTACA
>DHIM01000384.1:0-5659 GCA_002403785.1 Clostridium sp. UBA4746 | reverse complement strand
ATTTTACAGTATATTTGTACACCTTTCATTTCCCTTTATGCGATATTTTTTTACATTTTTAAAAATAAATTGCATAAAGCGACAAAGCATTTAATTCTCATCATAATATATTACAAGGTTATCTAAAAACTCATCGAACCCTTCCCTCAATTTAACATCATTCGCTGTCTTAATTTTTAACCTTTTACCACATGATAATATTATCATATTTCCCATCATAAAAAATAGCATAAAAAAAGCGATACACATTATACTATTTTATTAGTATATAGCGTGTATCGCTTTTCTGGAAAATAGTTCAATAATTTATTTATTCATTGCTTCTTCCACTGCAACCGCAACTGCAACAGAAGCACCAACCATAGGATTATTTCCCATACCAATGAGTCCCATCATTTCAACATGAGCTGGAACTGATGAAGAACCTGCGAATTGTGCATCTGAATGCATTCTTCCCATTGTATCAGTCATGCCGTATGAAGCAGGCCCGGCTCCCATATTATCTGGGTGAAGAGTTCTTCCTGTACCACCACCGGATGCAACTGAGAAGAATTTCTTTCCTTGCTCAATGCATTCTTTCTTATAAGTACCAGCAACTGGATGTTGGAATCTTGTTGGGTTTGTAGAATTTCCTGTTATAGAAACGTCCACTCCCTCAGAGTGCATTATTGCAACGCCTTCACGTACATCATCTGCTCCGTAACATCTTACCTTAGATTTTTCTCCATCTGAAAAAGCTGTTTCTTTAACTACTGTTAATTTACTTGTGTAATAATCAAATTTAGTTTGAACATAAGTAAATCCATTAACTCTTGAAATTATATAAGCGGCATCTTTTCCAAGTCCGTTTAATATTACTTTTAAAGGCTCTGTTCTTACTATATTAGCGGCTCTCGCAAGACCAATTGCTCCCTCAGCAGCTGCAAATGATTCATGTCCAGCTAAAAATGCAAAGCATTTAGTTTCTTCGCGAAGTAGCATAGCTGCTAAGTTACCATGACCAATTCCAACTTTTCTATCATCAGCAACAGAACCTGGTATACAAAATGATTGAAGTCCTTCGCCTATGTATACCGCAGCGTCTGCTGCCTTAGTACATCCATTTTTAATTGCAATAGCTGCTCCTACTGAATATGCCCAGCATGCATTTTCAAATGCTATAGGTTGAATTCCTTTAACTATTTCAAAAACGTCGATACCTTTTTCTTCACATATTTTTCTTGCATCTTCAAGTGAATTTATTCCGTGCTTACTTAGTACGGGTAATATTTGATCTATTCTTCTCTCGTAACTTTCAAATAAAGCCATTTAATTATTCCTCCTTTTTATATTATTGTTGTCTTGGATCGATTACTTTTACAGCTTCATCAAATCTACCGTAAGTTCCAGTAGCTTTTTTCATAGCTTCATTAGCATCCATACCTTTTTTAATCATATCCATCATTTTTCCTAATTGAACAAATTTGTAACCTATTATTTCACTGTTTTTGTCTAATGCAATATTAGATACATAACCCTCAGCCATTTCTAAGTATCTTGGGCCTTTAGCAAGTGATCCGTACATTGTACCAACTTGACTTCTAAGGCCTTTGCCTAAGTCTTCAAGTCCAGCACCTATAGGTAGTCCACCTTCTGAAAATGCAGTTTGAGTTCTTCCGTATACTATTTGAAGGAATAATTCTCTCATGGCTGTATTTATAGCATCACAAACTAAATCTGTGTTTAATGCTTCCAATATAGTTTTTCCTGGAAGTATTTCTGAAGCCATTGCAGCTGAGTGAGTACTACCTGAGCATCCTATTACCTCAACTAATGCTTCTTGTATTATTCCGTCTTTAACGTTTAATGTAAGCTTACAGGCGCCCTGTTGAGGAGCACACCAGCCTATTCCGTGTGTTAAACCTGAGATATCTTTAATTTCTTTACTTTGTACCCATTTTCCTTCTTCAGGAATTGGTGCTGAACCATGATTAGGTCCTTTAGCAACACAAATCATTTCTGAAACTTCTGTTGAATAAATCATAATATTATCTCCTTTCTTATGTAGATGGTAATTTTATTCCATTTTAAATAGCGGGAATTAAATCGTCCCACTGGGTCAATAACTCATTATGTCTTTCAATCTATTTTAACAAATATAATCTAACTTATCAATAGTATTAAATGATACAATATTATATAATACATATTTCTTCTTTTATTATATTTGATTTTGAGCTCTTGCTAGCGTTGCAACCTCAATTATAATGCAACCTTAAGGTGGAATTGGAGTAATTACATGAATACTAAAAATAAAAGTTTACTAAATATTCATATAGCAGTTTTTTTATTTGGCTTGTCCGGATTGTTTGGTAAGTTAATTTCATTACCAGCAATAATAATTGTGTTTGGGAGAGTTTTCTTTTCTAGCCTCTTTCTATTAATTGTACTACTTTATTTGAAAAAAGACATAAAATTAAAGCAATCTAAACATTACTTCTCTTTTATTGTACTAGGAATAGTTTTAGCAATCCACTGGACTACATTTTTTAAATCTATTCAAGTGTCTACTGTGGCAATAGGATTATTAGCATTTTCTACATTCCCTGTTTTTGATACTTTTCTTGAACCATATTTTTTCAAAGAAAAAATTAAATTGTCAGATATTGCGATTGCTATTATTACATTTTTAGGGGTAGCCCTTGTAATTCCAAAGTTTGAGCTAGGTAATAATTTAACTCAAGGTGTTTTATGGGGAGTAGTATCAGGTTTTACTTATGCAGTTCTATCAATTTTTAATAGAAAATATGTAACACTATATTCAAGCTCGGTAATTGCTTTTTACGAACAATTTATAGCTACAATTGCATTACTTCCTTTTTTCCTTCTTGCTAAACCAAATTTCCATCCTAAATATATATTCTTACTTGTTTTACTAGGAATAGTTTTTACTGCGATTTGTCATTCCTTATTCATAAATGGTTTGAAAAACATCAAAACACAAACAGCAGGAATTATTTCCAGCCTTGAGCCGGTTTATGGCATCATATTTGCTGCTTTTTTATTAAGAGAAATACCAACATCAAGAGAACTTCTTGGAGGAATTGTTATTTTAAGTGCCGCCATTTATTCAACTATTAAATCCAAATAATTTATTTTGTAGCACCTTATGCTCCGAGTTAAACCAAAAATATATTAAAATAATAATAAACCGATAAGTATGTGAAAGATAAAAAGTATAGTATAATAACGGCATATAGTAAAGAAAATTTTACGTGATTTTATATTGGTGTAAATTATAGAACACTTTAATTTTTATATAGGGAGGATATTAATATGGAAAACGAAAATGATAAATCAAGTTCAGAAAATCTCGTACGTGAAATAATAGAACAAGGAGAAATTTTTAACGATATAGAGGAAGATTTATTGCATGAATTAATAGGAAATAAGATATCAACAGATAGTTCAATTGATCATAAACAGACTCTAACATTTGGGAACAAAATGGCCGATAAAATAGCAGAATCAGTAGGAAGCTGGAGTTTTATAATAATTGCATTAGCCATTATAGCAATATGGATAACAGCAAATACCATTTTCAAGAAGTTATTTGATCCATTTCCATTTATACTTCTTAATCTAGTTCTATCTTGCACTGCCGCTATACAGGCCCCTGTAATAATGATGAGTCAGAATAGACAGGAAGACAAAGATAGAATAAAATCAAAAAATGATTATAAGATAAATCTTAAATCAGAATTAATTATCCAAGATTTACATAAGAAAATGGATTTATTAATTGACAATCAAAAAATATTAGTGAAAAATCAATCTAAGATGGTAGAATATATTGATGGTTTACAAAAACAAAAATAGTTTATTTTGAATAAATTAAAGATAAGACATTATGTTAGGACCTTGTCTTTAACTAACATTAATTTTTATAAGGGGAAAATATGAATAATTACGAAGAAAGTGCACTTAAAGAAATGTTTATATGGCAAGGAGAGATGCAAAAGAAACCCACTTTCTCAAGTGGTATGGCTAAAGGATTACAAAACAAAATGAATAACTTAATTCCTCGTAAAGTTCAAAATGTTATTAATTCTTCCATTGAGAATATGGCAAAGCTAGTCCTAGCTGGTTCTGAATTTAGCTCAAAGCGCCCAGTTACTAATATGTTACTTGAAGACCGCGAAAATTCAGCAAAAAAAAGTATCGATTTTTATAGAAAAGCCGCTACTGTCAGTGGCGCTGGAACAGGAGCTTCCGGAATTCTAGTTGGTCTTACAGATTTCCCTATTCTTCTAAGTTTAAAAGTGAAATTTTTATTTGAAATGGCTAGTATCTATGGTTTTGATGTACGTAGCTATAAGGAAAGATTATATATTCTACATGTTTTTCAGCTAGCTTTTTCTAGTGGCAAAAGAAGACTTGAAATCTACACACAAGTATCAAACTGGGATAATTACGTAAAAGGTTTGCCTACAGATATAAATTCTTTCGACTGGACAACTTTTCAACAAGAATATCGGGATTATATAGACTTGGCAAAAATGTTGCAACTTGTTCCAGGTATCGGCGCAGCGGTTGGTGGATATGCTAACTATAAATTAATGACAAAACTTTACGATACAGCACTTAATGCTTATAGATTAAGAATCTTCAAATAAAATCTTATCACATTAGCATAATTTAGATAATAAAAGAACCCTCAAATTAATTAGATTAAAATGAGGGTTCTTCTATGTATTTTTTATTACAGATTTACCAGTGTCATTTTACAGTATTTCAAATGTTAAAACATCTGAAATACTGTTAGAATTTTTCAGAAAACATTTCAAAATATCCTTGAGGATGAGCACATGCTGGGCATATTTTAGGAGCACTTTTCCCTTCATATATATAACCACAGTTACCACATTTCCAATTAACTACTTCATCTTTATTGAATACTTTGTCATTCTCTATATTACTTAATAATTGTCTATATCTTTCCTCATGATGTTTTTCTACCTTAGATATCTGTCTATAAAGGAAAGCAATATCTTCAAATCCTTCTTTTTGCGCAACTTCTGCAAATGCTGGATAAAGATCTGACCATTCTTCATTTTCACCATTTGCTGCTGCTAATAGATTTACTTTGGTATCTCCGAGTGTTACAGGATATGTTGCATTAATTTCTACTACTTCTCCAGATAAATCTTTATTTGCAAATTTAAAGAATCTTTCAGCATGTTCTTTTTCATTGTCTGCTGTTTCTATAAATATCTTAGATATTTGTATATAACCCTCTTTTTTTGCTACAGATGAATAATAAGTATATCTATTTCTAGCTTGAGACTCACCTGCGAATGATTTCATAAGATTTTCAGCTGTTTTTGTACCTTTTAATGTTTTCATAAAATACCTCCTTGTTTTTCTCTGGATAGAAAATAATTATATATATTGTATAAATTAAAATATTATATAAATACTCTAATTTATCTCTTTTTAAACATACTATTTACAACTTTTATTATGCTTCTTATTTCAATAACACTTAAAATGAAACTAGCTTTTATATCTTAAACTAAATATTGATAAAGTTACCTGCATAACATATATTATACACTAAGAAGACAAGTAATAGATTTATAAAATGGTAAAAGTTATGAACACCCTTTGAACTTTATTA
>DHIM01000187.1 GCA_002403785.1 Clostridium sp. UBA4746 | reverse complement strand
CAATATATTATACTTTGCTTATTATAATCTAGTAAAAATTTATGTAAATTTTTTAATAAAGTAGTATAAAATAAATATTTAAAGCCAAACTATATTTGCAGCTTAATTCAAACACTATTAAAAATATTAGAAATGATATAATATCGTAGGTAAAAATAGTTTTAAAAAAATAACTAAATTATAAATATTATAAATTAAGGTATAATGTTATAAAATACGGTAAATTAAATTTAGGTGTGTTTTAGTAATTAAATAATATAAATAAGTTAAAAATATTATTTTTTTCAAAAAACTATTTAAAAATCTACTAAAGTGTAGTATTATAATAGTTATGTTACAAATGTTGCAAATTTTTTTATTCAGGAGGAAAGTTATATGAAAACAGGTACAGTTAAATGGTTTAATTCAGAAAAAGGATTTGGTTTCTTATCAGTTGAAGGAGAAGAGGATGTATTCGTACATTTCTCAGCTATTCAAGGAGACGGATATAAATCTTTAGAAGAAGGCCAACAAGTTCAATTTGAAATAACTACTGGCGCTAGAGGCCCTCAAGCTTCAAACGTTACTAGATTATAATTCAAAATCTAATTAATCTATAATATACTATAAATTAATTATAGATAAAAAACCTATCACTTTGTGATAGGTTTTTTATCTTGTATGTATTTATCTCATATAATTTATATAAATATTATTCCTTTCATGAATATAATAATACTCTTTGCTAAAACTAAAGTAGAGGTAGTTTATGTTTTTATGAAAGGATGTTTTTATAATGTTTGGAAAAATAATAGATATGAACAATACAGATGCTTTTATAAATTTTTCGAATGGAACTACACTAGATGTAAGTATTGGTCGTTTACCTAAAAATTCAAAAACAGGAGATACTGTTGATTTAAATATTGGAACTCTTACAAATATGCTTAACAACAAAATGTTAGATTTTTTTTAATAAAATTTCAATAGTAAAAAGCTGTATTTGCAAAATAAATACAGTTTTTTACTATTTACCTTAATACTATGTTATTTGCGTAAAATTTCGTTTATTCTTTCAATGTTAAATAATGCAATTCCAATAACAACAATAAATAGACTAATGAATTGAGATGTAGAAAATATAGATATACTGCCTCTAGGGTCCCCTCGTAGAAATTCTATTAAAAATCTGCCTATGCTATATATGATAAGATAAAGAGAAAATACTCTTCCTTTCTTTCTTTCTTTTGTACTATACCAAAGTAAAAAAATTGCTAACATAAAATCAAATACTGAAGAAAAAATTTGCGTTGGATATACATGTACGCCTGCAGGTGCAAAAGGTGAATTATTAAATTCAACTCCTATTGGTAATGTTGTAACTCTACCATAACAACATCCTGCTAGAAAACACCCTATCCTACCAAACCCTTGTGCCAAAGGTAAGCTTGGAATCACTAGATCACACACACTAAGTGTATTCCAACCTTTTTTTTTGCAATATAGATACACTGCTAATATGCCCCCCAAAATAGCCCCATATATAACAAAGCCATTCCCAATGTTTTTTAATACTGAGGGTTGCTGCATTATATACTTAATGTCCGTTATTATGTACAGTAATTTCCCGCCTACTATCCCGAAAATGATTATTAGTATAGACATATCCCATATATTGTCCTCATTATACTGCTTTTTCTTGCTTCTGTAGGATAATAGAAAAAGTGCTGCAATAATTCCTATAGTTATCATAAATCCATACCCATAAATTTTCACAAAAGAAAATTGAAATAATACTGGTTTCATTTTCACCCTCCGATTTATAATGCCTGCCCTTTTATGCCCTCTATTAAAGCCACCTAGTACAATAAAACACTAAGAGAAGCATAATGCTCCTCTTAGTTAAAAACTCTCTAAATAGCGATTTAACCACTTACAATACAATAGTGGCTTATTCTTCTCATATGTCGTCAAACAAATTATAATACTTTTAAATATTTTAAGCAAATATAATTAATTTTAAAGCACATTTATGATGATAAATAATTGTTAAATGCTTTCCTTTTAAATATTTTAACTAAGCTGCATTAATGAATTTTTAACGTTTCAACTATACTTTCAAAAATGGCCCCATAAGTTTCTTTAAAGTTAACTTCCCTTGTGAAAAATGAAAATCGATAAAACTCTTTTCCATCATCTATAAAATATTCGTAGGCCCTGTACCAATTATCACCAGTTGTATTAATTAAATATTGAACCAAATATGTTTTTTTGCCATTTATGATAAAATCGTCTATTTTATAATCTTTGATTTCATTTTGTTTCTGGGATATGTTTTTACTAGTGTCTAAAAATATTTTCAAGTCCTGTTTTCTTCTCCACACTTCTACAAATCCATGAATTATTGCATCTGTTGATTGAAAATCGTTGTGATACATAATTTCATCACCAGCAAACGTTTTTTGTTTTGTTGTCCATCCCGCTGGCAATTTATATGTTATTTTTCCATTTAATGCCACATAACTATTCAACAAGTTAATATTATTCTCTACAAGAATAGTAGTTCTTAACTTGTCATCAAACTGTTTTGATATCCCCAAAAGTGTAATCATAAGTCCGAGGATTATCACTATAATTCCAACTTTCCTTTTATTTATAAATATAACCTTCAATGTACCCCTCCATATATTAATATTAATATACTATATGATACATAATTAAAAAATATTAAAAAAGAAAACGTGTGACTAAATTATATAGTCACACATTTTCTTTTATCTGTATTATTTTTTTATAGGTACAACAATTGTAGAATTTTTGAAATCATAAAACATCAACCAGTGTCCCATTTCGTCATTATCTTTATCCGAAATCCAAGTTACAAAACCGGTTTTGCCTCCATAAGGTTGATGAGCCTTAGCTTTTGTTCCAGGTATTCCATAAACGATATATTTCATTTTACCACTTGAATCACATTTATATCCTAGCATAAAAGATTTATAGTTTCTAATGTATGGATAATAACAAATCATAGGGTAATAGGCTATTGTATATTTGTTATAGTCACTTAAATCATACATATTCTCTAAATCATGAACAGGTACCTTGTACCACGTACACCATTTGATTTCGCTTGTAAAATCAGGAACTTTTTCAAAGTCTTGAGCTACTGCTTTAAAAAAATTTCCCATATCGCCTTTGGGATATTCCCCTTTACTGTAATTGTCTTCCTTTTCATTACACTCATGTTCTTTTTCTTCTTTATGATGTTTTTTATTCCTATCTCTACTGCCATCTTCAATTTCAGTACTTTCAGATTCATCTCTTTGCTTAGTATTTGATCCTTTGCTTGCCTTTTCATCTACATTTTTTTTATTTTCTAAAGGTTTAACACTTTCAGCTTTATTTTTTTGCTTTGTGTCCACCTTTTCATCTACTTTTTCATCTGCTACTTTTTCGTCTACATTCTCATCTACTTTTTCGTCTACATTCTCTTTCACTTCTAAAGGTTCAACTGCTTCATTATCTTTTACTTTAATTAATTCAATACTTTGTTCATAATCATCAAATGCATTAACAACATCCTCTGTTCTTGTTTCTTTCTTTTCCTTTTTACCGTCGGCTAATTTATAGTTTTTCCAATCATTAGGTTTGTCTGTTGTTGAAAATCCACTCATTATTGAAATTACATTTGTATCAAGAAATTTTACAATTGCAGCTCCAATAATTTTTTCAGCAGAGATATCAGTATCTGCTATATTGTCCATATCATACTCATAAAAAGTGTCTACCCTACCATGATCGTCTATGTTCACTTTGCCGACTTTTATGATTTTATTCACATCTTTTTTACCACATATTAAAATCATGTGATAAGGTTGTTTTTCTTTCTTTAGGTTCTGCACATAGTATGAAATTTTACATTTACTGTTTTTCATTTCTAACTTTGCATAACCAGAAGGAATTTTATCAGTGTTTAAAGAATATCCTTTTTCATCTTCCTGCAATATAATAAAGTACCTACTGTAATTTTTTTTAGGTGTCACTCGCATTTACCTCCATATAAAACTTATTCATTATAATATATGAAGTATATTATAAAAAATGAACTATATATGAAAATTTATTTTATATTTCCTATTTCATCAGAAAGATTAGCGAATTCTTGAAGCGATAAAGTCTCGCCTCTCCTTTTAGGATCAATATTTGCTCTTTCAAAACATTTTTGTAAATCATCTTTGTCAATTCCTATGTCTTTTACAGAATTCCATAAAATTTTTCTTCTCATATTAAAAGATTTTCTTACTATAGAAAAGAATAAATCTACATCTTTCACCTTAACTTTAGGCTCCTTTAATCTATCCAATCTAATAACTATAGATTCTACCTTAGGCTGCGGCAAGAATGCTGACGCTGGCACTAAGCGCAAAATTTCTGTGTCGCAATAATATTGAACTAATATTGAAAAAGCTCCATAAGCCTTGCAATTCGGCTTAGAATCTATCCTCTGGGCAACTTCCTTTTGTATCATTATAGTCAAGGATTTAAAATTGTATCCCCCAGTAAGTAAGTTAACAATTATTGGAGTAGTTAAATAATATGGCAAATTAGCAACTAATTTTACAGATTTTTCATCTCCTATTAATTCATTAAAATCTACTTTTAAAGCATCCTTATGTATAAGTTCAAAATTATTGAACTCTTTAAGCTCATCCTCCAATATCGGCAAAAGCTTTTCATCTAACTCTATGGCACAAACTCTTTTAGCTATCTTTAAAAGTTCTCTAGTTAATGTTCCGATGCCTGGTCCTATTTCTATAATAAAATCTTCTTCATTAATTTCTGCTCCGTCCACTACATCACCCAGCACAGATTCATCTATTAGAAAATTTTGACCTAAACTTTTTTTAAACCTAAATCCATATTTTTTTACTACCTCACTAATCGTCAAATTCTCCATAGTTCATCTCCTTGTTTATTTTCTCTATAGCTTTAATAAATTCTTCTTTTATAATTCCGTAATTGTTTAACCTAGTTATGAATTGTGCCGAATTTCCATACCCTATACCTAGTTCATTTCCTAGCGCATCGCGCCTTTCTTTCGCTCTACTATCTGCTGTTAACTTAAAAAATATCATATCATGTATATCAAATTCTTTTCTTTTCTCTTGGACTTCAAATTTTGCAGCTTCGAGAGCTTTGAGTATTGTTTCAGGTGATGCATTTTCAACGCCTATATCTCCATCTTTAGTACCTTCTTTTTGAGATATGTATGCATGTTTTACATTAGCTATTCTTTTTGATATAATTTTTCTTATTTTTTCCCCAGCAAAATCTGGGTCAGTAAAAATTATTACACCTTTACGCTTTTGTGCTTCTCTAATTTTATTAATTACCTTTTCGTTGATTCCAAAACCTCCAACAGAGATTAGCTCAGCTTCTACCGCTCTCTTAACTGCTGTTATATCATCTCTTCCCTCAACTACTATAACTTCTTTAATCATCTTCTCCTCCTAATTCTTAACTGCAAAAGATATCACTTTTTATGCATTACCTTTGTGCTATGCTAAACTAAGGCATTCTACCTTTATTATATAATCATAAAAAAGAGGAAAATATCCCTTAGTATTTCATTTTATTCCCGTATCTATAATACCATTTTACTTATTAATAGTGAACTACAAAACAAAAAAAGGAGCTTATGCTCCTAGTTCATAATATAAATATTTACATTTCGCGATCCCCAATTCCAGCTTTCACCACTTGAATCATAGTAGAGATCTATTACCTTACCCTTTATAGCTCCACCTATATCATCTGCAATGGCATACCCGTACCCTTCAACCCAAAGCTTTGTTCCTAATGGAATAACGCTAGGGTCTACAGCTATCGTACTAAAACCACTTGGATTTCTCACTGCCCTTTTCCCAGTCGAAGTTATACCTAAGCCAGGGTCATTTGCACCTTTACCAGTACAATTAAGATCAGCAGTATATGCGGTTGCCCTAACCTTCATTTTCCTAGTATACTTAATATCGCCACCACGAGATGGTGTATATACATTAGCAGTTCCTAAGGCTATGATTTCTTTTACAGGCTTTGAATTAACCTTTTCACTAACTAAATCTTTAGATATCACTTTGCCATTTTCATAGACAACTGCTGAAGTTATTACCTTCTGACCAGCTTTGCCCTTTTGAATGACTTTCTTAACACCTTTTTTTAATTCTCCACTGCTCTTTGTTTCAGTTGCAAAGTCAATTGCTTTAGTTTCTTTACGGGTCTCTGTGTTTACTCTTGTTATGTTTACTGCGAGACCTGATTTTAGCGAATCACTTTTTAATGGGGTAATCTTGTCTTTGTCACTTAATACAATTTTTTCCGCCTTGAGCATAGCTTCCACTGTGTTTTCAGCAGTTTGAACATTGCGTGTTTTCCCATCAACTGTTACTTTAACATTCATAGCTTTTTTTATATATATTTTATCTCCGTCTTTTACTTTACTGTCTAAACTCACTGTTATTTGATCCTTAGCCCCTAATGCTATATTATTACTTTTTAAAATTTGAGTAACATTACTATTTAAGGTTGTAACTTTAATAGATTTACCATCAACGATAACAGATATTGCTTTTTTCATGTTAAAAATAGTCACTGTAATGCATGTTAATAATAGCATTACAACAAAGACTGTCTTAGGTCCATTTGAAAAATAGTTCTTCAAATTACTTTTTACGTTTTTCATTATATAAATTCCCCCCATTAGTCAAGAGTACTTCGGTATTATACCTTGAAGCAATAAATATGTCAAATTCAGAACCCATTACTCTTAGTTTTGACTGTTAATGAATCATGGTCCATTAAATTATAATATTACATTATATTTTAAAATATATTAACTAACCCAGTTTTGAGGGCAAACTGGTAAAATAAATATTTACCATTAAAATTATATGTTGGCCACTTGATTTTAATTACAAATATTTACATTCAATATTATTACACAAATTGAATCTTTAACCATCTTACACTATTTGTTAATTTTTAGCAATTGTTTTATATTAACTATTGTTGCATCTTCAATTTCTTCTATAGTTTTTTCCTTAACTTCTGATATTTTTTCTATTATGTACTTGATATAATCTGATTGATTTCTTTTTCCTCTATGTGGCGTTGGTGCCATATATGGACAATCTGTCTCTACTAATATTCTGTCCATCGGTACCTCTCTTGCAACCTCTATAGTTCTTTTTGCATTTTTAAAGGTTATTACTCCAGTAAACCCTATATAATACCCTAACTTTAAGCACTCCCTTGCAAATTCAACACTTCCTGAGAAACAATGAACTGTGCCTATTACCTGGGGAAATTCCTTTAATATATCCAAAGTATCTTTATGCGCATCCCTATCATGGATAACCACTGGTAATTTAAGTTCACTTGCAAGCTCCATTTGAAGTCTAAATGCAGCCTTTTGAATATCTCTATTTGGGTTCTCATCATGATAATAATCAAGTCCAATTTCTCCTATAGCTCTAACCTTTGGATAATGCGTTAGATTTCTTAGCTCACAAATAACATCCTCATTAACAATATCCGCATATTCAGGATGCACGCCTACTGCTGAATATATAAAATCGTATTTACTTGATAATTCTACTGACATTCTTGCGCCTTCTAGAGACGCACCACAGTTTAATACACCTATTACACCTTTATCCTTTAATCCATTTATTACTTTTTCTCTATCTTCGTTAAAAGCCTCATCATCATAGTGTGAATGCGAATCAAATATCATAATATATACTGTATTAAACACAATAACTCAAAAGTTTAATAACAGTTTTCACCACCTTTTTTTATTTTTTATTAAATCCCTATATGTACTCCAAATATCTGTTTGATATTATATCACGAGTATTAACCAATTTGCAAAATCGTATATGAAATATTATATTAAAAAGCAAAAGTCACTTTCCTAGGAAAGTGACTTTCGCTTTTTAATATATAATGTTTAGAGTGAACCTAATATAGGGGATAACAACCCCATAATTGCGCCGAGTAATGCCCCTAGCCAAGTTATAGCGTTCAACTCTTTACTAGCAATTTCTAAAATGATTTTCTCTCCGAATTCTACATCAAATTCATTGATTTTGTCTTCAACGATTTTGGCCACATCTAACACTTCAATTACATCAGATGCTTTATTCTCTATAAACTTATTGTATAGCTCTCTAACTACCTTGGACGTAGCTTGGGATATTTTATCCCCTTCTCTTTTAAATATTAATTTCATCTCTATATTTAACAATCTATTAATAACTACAGCTACTATTTCTGTAATTTTTATTTGCACAGAATTGCTTCCCAAAGCATCATCTATTTTGCTTTTTATAAGTTTTTCTATTACATGCTTGTAATCTACTCCTATTTTTTTTAGTAGCTCCTCAATAGATATATAATTACTAAAATTGTCCTCAATCGTATTAAAAGTGTCCCTAATAAGTTTTTCATCTACAACGTTAGCTGTAAATAAATTAATTAATGGCTCTATGCTATCATCAATTCCTTCTTTAGGTAATTCAGAAATCACACTATTTATTGAATTTTCGAGCAATTTATCTATTATATCATTAACAACTAAAGCAATATCATTATGGTTTTTTTCATCGTCTAAGAACTCGTCTATTCCTACTACAACTTTCTCATAAATACTATCTGCATTAATGAACATAGCTATCATAGGGCTTAGTTTAGTGCCTATTGTTTCCCCTACGATTTGTCTCAATTTCTGGCTATTTTTTTCTTCTTTTAATAGCTTTTTTATTCCCATAGCTATATTGTATTTTTTACCATAAACATATACTTTTACATTGTTAGTTATACCTTTAGGTATAACTTCGTCAAAATTCTTGTCTAAAATCACTAATTTAGCTATGCTTTCTTTTAATACTTTCTGAATTTTATTATAGAAATCTTCAGAATCCTTATATTCAATAGCCACATTGAGCACTTTATCTTTTATTAAATTATATAACTCACTTTCACAAATCTTTTGTGGTTTAACATTCAGTTCTAGCATTATTTGAGCATATACATATTTAGAAATACCTTGTTTAACCTCTTCTTCATTTATGTAATCTACAAGTAATTTAGACATATTATTATTTGTATTCCCAATAAAATTACAATATTCATCGCCTAATAATTCTTTTATCTCTTTTTCTACTGTACTTTCGCTATTTTTCATAGTGCTTACTTTACTTTGTATCCAAACGTCCAATTGTTGATTCATATCTTCACTACATAAGGACTTCAAAATTGTTTCCTTTGTTAAAATATGCTGTCCTACAGATTCGCCTACATTTTTAGCAATTCTAGCCTTTTCCTTTGGAATAAGACCTGGTGTAAATGGTACTTTAAAATTAAATATTTTAATCTCTTTGTGCGGTCTAAATAACATTTTTATAGCTAACCAATTGGTTATATACCCTATGATGGCCCCAACTAAGGAACCTATAAAAAACTTCATATTGTTTCCCCCTTGCTGCTTTTTAGTAGTACAAAACAATTATTAATTGTTTTGCCACTTGTAATTATCAATAGTCGTTGTAGTAAATTACCATAAATCTATAGTTATTAAAATTCAACAACACTATGTTACTTTAAATATGTAAATGGAAAGATAAAAACATGAAGTCTAATTTACTAACACTTCATGCTTTTAAACCAAAATTATCTTACTGTGCTTCCAGTAGGAAATTCACCTGGCACTGATATGGCAAATAGCTTGCTATTGTCCCCTGTCGCTGCTGCGATAATCATTCCCTGTGATAATTCGCCTCTTAAAGTAACAGGCTTTAAATTAGCTACTAGTACTACATATTTTCCAATTAAATCTTCACTTTTATAGTTCTGAGCTATTCCTGAAATTACTTGTCTTACTTCCCCACCTAAATCCACTTTTAGTTTAAGAAGTTTTTTAGATTTTTTCATTGGCACGCAATCTAATACTTTGACCACTCTCATATCTATTTTGTCAAAATCTTCTATAGTAATTTCTTCTTTTACTGGCTCTATGGTGGGTTTTCGTGTTAATTTTCTTTGCTCTTCCACAAGTTTGTCAAGCTCTTCTATTTTAGCTTCTACATCTATTCTTGGGAACATTACCTCACCTTTATTAACTTTTGTTCCGGCACTTGTTCCATCAAAGGATGCTATGCTATCCCAAGTAATAACACCTGCATTTATTTGAGTATTTATTTTCTTGCTTGTAGTTGGTAAAAATGCTGATATTAGTACTGATGTTATTCTTAATGACTCTACTAAATTGTACAATACTGTACCTAATCTACCCTTTTGAGCATCATCTTTTCCAAGTATCCATGGTGTTGTCTCATCTATATATTTGTTAGTTCTTCTAATAAGTGTCCAAATATGATCTAATGCTTCAGAAATTTTTAATTCATCTATAGCTTTCTCAACTGCTGCAGGAACTGAGAGTGCCAGTTGTATAAGTTCATTATCAACATCAGCTTTTTCTGCAGGCTTCGGTATAACTCCATTAAAATATTTCTCTATCATTGTTACTGTTCTTGATAATAAGTTTCCTAAATCATTAGCCAAGTCTGAATTTGTTTTCCTTATGAATATTTCACTAGTAAATATTCCATCAGAGCCAAATGGTATTTCATGAAGTAAATAATATCTTACTGCATCCACTCCAAAGTGATTAACTAGTATTACTGGATCTACTACATTCCCTCTAGATTTAGCCATTCTTACCCCACCATCTACAAGAAGCCATCCATGACCAAATACTTGTTTTGGAAGAGGTAGATTTAATGCCATAAGCATTATTGGCCAATAGATTGTATGGAATCTTAATATATCTTTGCCTATTAAATGTATATCTGCTGGCCAGAATTTTTCATAAAGGGATGTATCTTCTCCATTATAACCAAGTGCCGTTATATAGTTAGATAAAGCATCTACCCACACATATATAACATGCCCTGGATCGAATTCTACTGGTATTCCCCAGTTAAATGTTGTTCTTGAAACACATAAATCCTGAAGACCTGGTCTTAAGAAGTTATTTAACATTTCATTTTTTCTTGATTCTGGTTGAATAAACTCGGGATGAGTTTCTATGTATTCTATAAGTCTGTCTGCATATTTTGACATTTTGAAAAAATAGGCTTCTTCCTTTGCTTTCTCTACAGGCCTTCCACAATCAGGGCATTTCCCATCTACTGCCTGAGTTTCTGTCCAGAAAGATTCACAGGGAGTACAGTACCAACCTTCATATGCGCTCTTGTATATGTCGCCTTGATCATATAACTGCTTAAATAACTTTTGAACAGACTTTTTATGATATTCGTCAGTTGTTCTTATGAATTTATCATAACTTATATTCATTATTTTCCATAGTTCTTGTATGCCTGCTACTATTTCATCTACATATTCTTTTGGAGTAACTCCTTTTTCCTGTGCTATTCTTTGGATTTTTTGACCATGTTCATCTGACCCTGTTAAAAACATTACATCATAACCTGTGAGTCTCTTAAATCTAGCAATTGCATCGGCCGCTACTGTTGTATATGTATTACCAATGTGTAAATTTGCTGATGGGTAATAGATTGGTGTAGTAATATAAAAAGTTTTTTTAGTCATAGTTTTTTTCCTACCTCTCGTATTGAATTTATTTATAGTTTTTGGTTTTTAATCACATGCTAATAAATAAAAGTATTTTATTTATTCCAATTTTCTTAAATTATAATAATCTTCTAGGATTATTATTTCCTGGGAAATAAAAAAAGTCTCTAAACAGAAAAAAAATTCTGTTTAGAGACGTATTTAACGTTTTACCACTCTAATTCATCCCTACATCACTATAAAGATCTCAATGGGTGACTATCATCACCTGTCAATATAACGGTTGCTCCCGTATTATCCCAACAAATAAATTAAAAGTCTATTTTTAAATAAGCTTTTAACCTTTTTATTAAAATAATCTGCTTAGAGGCCATGTTCATAAACTAGCATGCTACTGACTTTCACCCTCTTCAGCTCTCTTTTAGCATTTAGTCTTATTACTCTTCTCATCATTGCATTTATCCACTAACAATTGTATTGCAAACAAATCACTATGTCAATAATTTTATCCTAAAATCATAAAATTATACTTAGTCTAATTTTATTTTATAATCTATGACTCCATCTTCCTTAACATATCTACTCCTTTTGTACCTAGTAGATAATATAGCACTACATCTAAAATTCCATATGTTACTGCTATAAAAGCAAATGCAATCCATTTAGACATTCCAAACTTCATAATAACAAATACTGTAAGCGCAGCAATAGCTATGCAGATAACCATTGAAATTATAACATTAAGGTTTTGTTTAACTGCCTTTTGCTCTGTGTCCCACTGAAGTTTCGGAAAATTTAAATCAACGAATATTCCTATAAAAGATGTAAATATTATACCCACACTTCCAACTATAAGCATTAATAAAACTAAATCTAATGATAGTTTAAGAACTATTATACCAAGTATACTTACCATAAGCATACCAGCTGTTCCTAACACTACTGCCGAGCATACCTTTGCCATAAGTTGATGCTTATATTCCATAGGTATATATTTTAATATATATAGATTTTTACCTTCTCTAGTTATTGAGGTGGTTGAGATTGCATTAGTACAAGATACAAAAACCATGAATGCAAAGAAAGCGCCTAATGCCATACCTATATTTTTACCATCTTGTAAAAACTCTGTTAATTTTTTAAGTTGACCCGTACCACCCTTTTCCATGAAAACTGGTATAAGTAAAAATATTGGCCATAAAAAATTTAAAAGTACACAATTCATAAAATAAATTGGTGTTCTAAACAAAAGCTTTAATTCTTTTAATACGTATACCTTTAGGGAAGAACTCTGTTTTGTGTTTTTTGTAAGCTCATGACTACTAAGAATTTTCCTCTTTGAACTCGTCTCCGATACCCCCATTACGCCTTTAAAATATAATGCGTCACCTAATATTATGAATATAATTAATGCAACTACTGCTATTGCAATAAATAAAACTAAATTTATAAAACCTTTTGTACTCGCAGTGTTAATTAGACTATTTACAGCTATATTAGTGCTAGGAAATATCTTTGTTGCCAAAGATAGTAAAGAGTTATTTCCCTTTGCAAACATTTTAGTAATTTCTAATTGACTTACGTCTTGCGTATATTTTTGGATATATAAATTTATTCCTACACCAAAAAACATGGCTATAATTCCACCTATGTATCTAAATCTATCTTTATTTTTTGCAATATTAGTGAACCTCATTATAATCATGTTAATTACGGATGCAATTACTAAAGGAATTATAGGTAATAATAAAAATATAATAACTCCATAAGTATAATACAAGTAACCTCCACCACTCTTTACACCGTAAGCAATTAATGTAGGTACAAAAAATATAATTTCTGTAAGGTATTCGTAAATTAACACTACAGTAAATTTAGCTCCCATAATGTGCCAAGGTTTAAAAGGTAATGGTAATAAATTTTCTACATCCATAGAAAAATAAAATATGCCCATAGCATAAAATATTCCAAAGAAGAAAATAACAATACTCACTACAGATAAGCCAAATCCCAATATAGCTGCCTCTTGCCCAATAGCATGTAGTCCATCATATGCCACAGATAAAAATTTTCCAAACTCTATTGCCATAGGCGTAAATGTTAGTATTAAAAGTAGTCCAAGTAAAATTCCTTTAACTCCTTTTTTATTTTTTTTGTTACCAGAGGACTGCGTTCCTGTTTTTAATAATACCTTTGTTAAGGTTATAAATTTACTCATTACCAGTCATCTCCAAGAAAATTTTCTCGAGTGAACCAGTGGCTTTAAAATGTTTTCTCAGTTCCTCTAGGGTTCCACAAAACAATATTTTCCCCTTGTTTATAACTGCGACCCTATCACATAGTTTCTCAGCTACTTCTAAAACATGAGTTGAAAAGAATACACATTTACCATTATTCGCATGTTCTCTCATCATTTCTTTTAGAACATATGAAGATTTTGGATCAAGGCCTGTCATTGGCTCATCTAAAATCCAAACTTCTGGTTCATGAATAAGTGCTCCCATAATAATTATCTTTTGCCTCATACCATGAGAATAACTCTGGATCTGATCTGTTAATGCATTATTCATTTCAAATCTAGTAGCTAAGGTTTCAACCCTCTCTTTTCTAAATTCACTAGATACATCATAAATGTCCGCCATAAAGTTTAAGTATTCAATGCCCTTAAGTCTTAAAAACATGTCTGGGTTATCTGGCACAAATCCAAATTGCTTTTTAGCATCTAAATCATTTTTTTCTATGTCAATTCCGTTAATAGTTATTGCTCCACTATCAGAACTTAATATACCCGTAACCATTTTTATAGTAGTAGTTTTACCTGCTCCATTTGGGCCTAAAAATCCAAATATCTCTCCATCCCTTATAGTTAAACTTATGTTATCTACAGCTTTATTTTTGCCATTATAGCTCTTACTTACAGAAGAAATTTCAATCATATTTCGTCCCCTTTTATTTATCCAAAAACAGATAATAATTACTAATCATTTTCTATCCTAGGTTACCCCAGTATTTTTATCATCTTATTAGTTTTGTAATAAATCCTTAGTTATACGTACTTATATTAAGTATGCATAATTATATTATCATACTTTTTATTTTCTTACAATATATGTTATAGTTTTGTTTTATTTAGATATTATTTAACTTAATACTGTCATTAAAAGAAAAACTTGGCTAGATTAACCGCCATTATCACTGCTGTGATATCCGCTAATATTGCTGCAACTAATGTGTGTCTAATATTTTTTACATTTACTGCTCCAAAATATACTGTCAATGTATAAAATATGGTTTCTGTTGAACCCATTATTATAGATGAAACTCTGCCTATATAACTATCTGGTCCATATTGCTTTATTATGTCAGTAAATACTCCTAAAGCTCCACTTCCTGAAAGAGGTTTTATTAAAACTAAAGGTACAACTTCCGGAGGTAGTCCAATAAACTTAACAACTGGTTTTACAAGACGAATAAAGAAGTCTAAAGCCCCAGAAGCTCTAAATACATTAACCGCTATAATCATAGCTAGTAGATATGGAAAAATTCTCAGACAAATGGATATTCCATCTTTTGATCCTTCAACAAAACACTCATACACCTTTACTTTCTTAATAACTCCATATAGTACTACAAGCACAATAATAATCGGGATTATTCCCTTTAAAATATATGATACTAAATTACCTACAATCACCCTATTCCACCCACTCCCACTTAAACTTAAATATTTATACCGATGTATTTCACATTAGAAATATTTTTGTAGAATTTTACAATAAACTATACCCAATGCTGCTGCAGTACCTGTTGCAATTATGGCTGGTATTATAATAATTGCTGGATTTTGCGAATTATAGGCGGCTCTTATGGATATCACCGTAGTAGGTAGAAACTGAATACATGCAGCATTTAAAACTAAAAATAAAGCCATATCATTACTAGCTGTATCTTTTTCATTATTGATTTTTTGCATCTCTTCCATAGCTTTTATGCCAAAAGGTGTAGCCGCATTAGACAAACCCATCATATTAGCTGTTAAATTCATAGTAATACTGGACATTGCCTTCTGATTTTTTCCAGCTTGTTTAAATATAATTTTTAATATTGGCCTAAGTAACTTTGCCAATTTATCTGTTAGTCCGCTTTTTTCAGCTATTTTCATTATTCCACACCAAAGACACATCATTCCAACGAGTCCCATTACCAATTCAACAGCACCAGTTGTTGATGAAACAACAGCCCTTGACACAATTTCTCCTTTTCCTGTAATAATTCCAATAACTATACCTAATGATAAAATTAAAAACCAAATGATATTTATCACATATTTTCCTCCTACTCTTAAATTAAATTATCATTGCATCATTAATATATATGTGGCAAATTCTATAAACTTGCATATATTAATATTTTATTCATTCCATTTACTATATAAAAAACGCTTTTTGTGTTATCATTTTGTTGTTCAATATACTAAACCATAAAAAAGGGAGTTAATTTATGATTAATACAATTTTACTAAATTCTAGTGCATATACACTTTTTTATTATTTTATTATTTATTCCTTTATGGGTTGGTGTCTTGAAACGGTATATTCTACAATTATAAAAAAAGAATTCGTTAATCGAGGCTTCCTACATGGTCCGTTTTGCCCTATTTATGGTTTTGCTACTTTGTCAATTATTGTTTTGCTAAAACCTATCGAAGCTAATTATATTTTTCTTTTTTTAGGTTCAATATTTTTAACTTCTATTATTGAGTATCTAACAGGGTACATTTTAGAAAGTGTATTTAATAGTACATGGTGGGATTACAGTGATGAGCCATACAACCTTCATGGAAGAATCTGTTTGGTTTTCTCTATAATATGGGGAGTTATATCGATAATAATTTTGAAGGTAATTCATCCATATATCGTATACATCGTAAAAGCAATACCCTCTAAACTTGGTCTATTACTCTTTTATATTACGCTCTTATATTTTCTTATTGATTTTATAATTACTGTAATTACTGTATATAAATTAAAGTCCCTTTTAACCCAATTAAATACGGCATATTCAGAGTTAATTGATAAACTATCGGATTTTAAAATTAATTTAGGGAATACTAAAAATATACCGGAATTAAAAATTAAATTGGGTCAATTGATAGAAAGCGCTGAAATTAAAATGAGTAAGAAAAAATCTGATATTGAAAATATGATAAAAGAACTAAAAATTAAATATAATTCTTTATTTATTAAGAAAAGTCCTGATTATTCAAGACTTATAAAAGCCTTTCCTGATTTACGATTTAAAGGTTTGGATTCTATTCTAAGAGATGTTAAAAATAAAATTCGCAAGAATAAAAATAATTAATCTTTTTAAAGAGATCTTAAGTATATTTAATAAAATAACATAAGTTAAAGGAGATTTAATAATGAAACAAGATAATTTAATACTAGCACAAAAAGGAATTGATGATGCACTAGATACTATAGAGGCCTTAGAAAAAACTATAAAGGAAACTCCCCTTCCAAAAAATATTTTAAAAGAGAGTTTCTATACTCTTTCTAGAAAAGTTGACGATATTGAGGATATATTAAAAAATGAAGGTATACTTTAAACTTCCCTATTTATATGTACATAAAATTAAAAGAGATAAGATATATAAGTTTAAACTTATATA
>DHIM01000283.1 GCA_002403785.1 Clostridium sp. UBA4746 | reverse complement strand
TAACGTACACCTTTTTTTATGATTTGTCAATGTACGTAATATAGTATACACATACTTTTTCATGATTATAGAAATTATTTTTATGTTGAATAAACTTATATTTATAAATAACAAATTAGTTTTATTACGTCTCTTTAAATTTATATTTAATATTTAAGATAATATTATTTCGCTGTTATAAGTAAATCTTTTTCTATTATATGATTAACCAACCACTCATTTAAGAATGTTAATATATTCATTATAGCTTCGTCTTGATTCTCATCAATTTTATTTAGGTTTACTTCATCTAATTTATTAATAAAAAATTCATGGTCTATTTTCTGGGTGAATAGTCTTCTATAATTTATACTCATCATATATTTTTCTTCAGCATTAAAATGATACACTGTATACGCTTTTAATTCTTCAATTACTTCAACTATTTTATCGTACTTGTCCATATCATATTTATCTATAAGCAATTGATAAGCTCTTTCACCTATTTCAAAAAGTTTTTTGTGCTCTGTATCAATTCGCGTATTATGCGTTTTAAATTTTTCCTTCATCTCAAACATTAATTAATCTCTCCTCTTCAAGTAATCTAATATTACAGCTGTCTTACCCACTAAAAATTAAATTTATAACCTTATTTTACTTTGTTTTAATTTAATTTACAAGAATAATCTCCATAATATTCTATATTTTAATGTTACATATTTTCATACCACTTTTTATTGAAGTAAATATCAATTTTTATCTATTTCCCCTTTCAAAAAAGCTCTTCTCTTGCGGTACTAAATAATAGGTTTGTCTCCTTGAATAAGATTTTCGTTCATTACAATTACAGAAACTAAAGAGACTTGTATTAAAATAATTGTTGACAATTTGCAACTAAAGATGTATCATTTTAAACAATATCAATGAACAGAAATAGTAAATAAGGGAATTTAGTTTAAGCGAACCTGGAATAGTGAAAGCTGGGTACTGTAGCCGTTATTGAATGGGTCTGTGAGATGTGATGCGAAGTAGTAGTAGCATTAACCGGAGTGTCTACCGTTATATGGACAGGGCAATCGAGAAATCCGTGCCTGACAAAGATAATTATTTAGGTGGTATAACGAAATTTTGCATTTCGTCCTTTAGTAGGATGGAGTGTTTTTATTTTTTTGTGACTAAATAACTAATATGGGTGGCACCGCGGTCACTTCGTCCCATTATACGGATGAAGTGTTTTTTGTTTTACAAAAAAATAAAGGGGTGGTAATAAAATGGTTAATTTAACTGAAAGAGAATTTGAGGATAAAAAATCTTTGAAAGTGATTTTTCCAATGTTTATTAAAATTAATGGTGATGAACTTACGCCAGTAAATATTTACTACAAATTAAAGGGAAAATATAAATTTTTACTAGAAAGTGCTTCATCTTCTAAAGAAGATTCAAGGTATTCCTTTATGGGCAGTAGCCCCTATATGATATTAAGCAGCCGAGGTGAAAATGTAACTATAACAAAAGAGAACGAAATTGAAGAGAAAACAGGTAAAATATTAGACTATGCACAAGGTCACTTACTTAAAGAATATGATAGGTTGGACTTAGAACTGCCTTTCATCGGAGGGGCAATTGGCTATATTGGTTATGATGTAATAAGGCAATATGAGAAATTACCAGATAATAATCCAGACGAATTAAATCTACCAGAAACTTGTCTGCTTTTTTATAAGGAATTTATATGTTTTGATCATTTTAAGAATACATTAATGTTAATTCATAATGTGTTTCCAGAAGAAGAAGATGAGGATTATAATACTGTAATAGACAAACTAAATAGTATGAAATCAATAATTAATGAAGAACACACTAATCATAAGTTCATTGAGGCATCACAAAATGGAGAAGTAGTTTCAAATTATACAAAAGAAGACTTTTGTGAAATGGTTAAGAAAGGAAAGGACTATATAACTTCTGGAGATATTTTTCAAGTAGTCTTATCTCAAAGGCTCAAAATTAAAAATAGTATAGATCCATTTGAAGTATATCGAAGGCTCAGGCGTAACAATCCATCACCTTATATGTTTTATATAGATTTTGAAGGCTTTAAGTTAGCTGGGGCTTCTCCTGAGAGCTTAGTTAAAGTTAAAGGTAATCAAGTAATGACAAATCCTATTGCCGGTACAAGACCTAGAGGTGAGACCGCAAAAGATGACCAAATATTAAAAGAAGAATTATTAAATGATGAGAAAGAACTTGCAGAACATTTAATGTTAGTAGATTTGGGTAGAAATGATATAGGAAAAATAAGTGAATTTGGATCTGTAAAGCTAGATAAATTTATGGAGGTAGAATTTTTCTCTCATGTAATGCACATATGTTCAAAGGTATCAGGCACACTTGCTAGTGGATTAAACTGTTTTAATGCACTTAAATCTTGTTTACCTGTAGGAACAGTCTCCGGTGCCCCCAAAATAAGGGCTATGGAAATTATTGATGAATTAGAAAATACTCGACGTGGTATATATTCAGGAGCCATTGGTTATTTTTCTTATGGTGGAGATATGGATACTTGCATAGCTATAAGAACGATAGTATTCAAAGATAATTTTGCTTATGTTCAAGGTGGTGCTGGAATAGTTTATGACTCAGTACCAGAAGACGAATACACAGAAACCTTAAATAAAACTATGGCATTAAGGGAGGTATTGTAATGATTTTAATAATTGATAATTACGATTCCTTTACTTATAATCTATATCAATATGTAGGGGAATTGTATAAAGACGTAAAAGTTCTTAGAAATGATGAATTCACAATTGAAGAATTGAAACAACTACCATTAAAAGGAATTATTATTTCTCCTGGACCAGGTAGACCAGAAAATGCAGGATTAAGCATTGAAGTTATAAGAGCTTTTGAAGGCGAACTTCCAATTATGGGTATATGTTTAGGACATCAAGCTATAGGATATGCTTATGGTGGAAAAGTTATAAGTGCACCACAAATAATGCATGGGAAAACTTCTATTATTAAACATAATGGAGAAGACTTATTTAAAGATTTAAATGACAACTTGAAAATAATGAGATATCATTCTTTAATTGTTGAAAGATGTACACTACCAAAAAACTTGGAAATTACTGCTGAAACAAAAGATGGATTAATAATGGCAATAAAACATAAAGAATTTCAGACATATGGACTTCAATTTCATCCTGAATCAATATTTACTGAGGGAGGAAAAAAGGTAATAAAAAATTTTGTGGAGGTGATTTGCAATGCTAAAGATGGTGATTAGTAAAATTATATCTAATCAAAATTTAACAGAGAAAGAAGCTTATACTTTTATGAATGGAATAATGAAAGGAGAAGCAACAGAGGCTCAAATAGGAGGGTTCCTTGTTGGTTTAAGAATGAAGGGTGAGACAATCGAGGAAATTACAGGTTGTGCAAAAGCCATGAGAGACAATGCAAGACGCATAAATTTAATTAGTGATTATGCTATTGATACCTGTGGAACTGGTGGTGACGGAGGAAAAACTTTTAATATATCTACAGCTTCGGCAATAATTGCATCAGCCGGTGGAGTAAAAGTGGCTAAACATGGTAATCGAGCAGTTTCTAGTCAAAGCGGAAGTGCAGATGTACTAACCGAGCTTGGAATTAATATAAATATAGAACCTGAGGATGCCGCGAGCTTAATTGAAGCAAAAGGCATGGCTTTTCTATTCGCTCAAAGCTACCACTCAGCAATGAAAAATGTAGCAGCACCAAGGCGTGAAATAGGAACTAGAACTATTTTTAATATTTTAGGACCATTGACAAATCCAGCTTTTGTAAAGGGCCAGATGCTCGGAATTTTTAGTAAAGATTTAACCAATCCAGTTGCGCAAGTTCTAGGAAAGCTTGGTTCAGAGAGAGCCCTTGTAGTTCACGGTAAAGATGGACTAGATGAAATAACAACTACGGATTTTACCTATGTCAGTGAATTAAAAGATGGCATTGTAACTGATTATAAAATATATCCAGAAGAATTTGGAATTAAAAGAACTATCCTTAAAAATATAAGTGGAGGCAGTGCTAATGATAATGCAGGTATCATACTAAATATATTAAAAGGTAATAAAGGACCCCAAAGAGATATTGTACTAATAAACACAGCTGCAGCACTGTACATAGGAAAAAAATGTGATACTTTAAAAGATGGAGTATTAATGGCTGGTGAATTAATAGATTCAGGCAAAGCACTACGTCAATTTGAGGAGCTAAAATTATCATGAATATATTAGATGAAATAGTTAAAAATAAAATGCTTCAAATTGAAAAGGAAAAGATTCAAAAACCCCAGCAAAGTTTAATTAATGTTGAATCTAGAGTGATAAGGAATTTTGAAAGAGCACTTAAGAGAAATGGTCTATCAATTATAGCTGAGGTAAAAAAGGCTTCTCCATCTAAGGGACTTATTGATCCAAATTTTGATCCTATTAAGACCGCGTTAAACTACGAAAAATATAGTGTAGACGCTATTTCAGTTCTAACTGAGAAAAAGTATTTCTTAGGAGACGATAAAAATATACGATTAGTTAAAGAAAATGCATCTATGCCTATTTTAAGAAAAGACTTTATTATAGATAAGTATCAGATATATCAGTCTTTCTTCCTTGGAGCAGATGCTATTTTGTTAATTGCAGCGGTTCTTAAGGATAAGCTAAAATCTTATTATGAACTTGCAACATCCTTGGGGCTTCATTGCTTAGTAGAAGTGCATAATAAAGCTGAAATTGAAAGCTCATTAGAATGTGGCTGCAAAATAATTGGCATAAACAATAGAGATCTTAATAATTTTCATGTTGATATCCATACTACTGAGGAACTAATGAAGTATATACCAAAAGACAAAATTGTAGTATCTGAAAGTGGAATAAGTTCTATAAGCGATGTTAAATATCTAAAATCAATTGGAGCAAGTGCTGTACTTATTGGTGAGTCTTTTATGAGAAACCCAGATAGTGTACGCTCCTTTCTTATGGCATGCCATGACTAAAATTAAAATTTGTGGAATTAGAAGGATTGAGGACATAGAGTACATTAACGAGCTCCGCCCGGAATATGTGGGATTTGTTTTTGCTAAAAGCAAACGACAAGTAGATAAAGATCATGCCTACAATTTAATAAAAGATTTACGTGAAGGCATTCAAAAAGTTGGAGTTTTTGTTGATGAAAATCCTGCAGTGGTACTAGAAATTGCTGAGAAGTTAAAACTTCAGGTTCTCCAATTTCATGGTCATGAAAACCAAGAATATATAAATAAATTTAATGGCTTTGAGATTTGGAAAGCGTTCAAAATTAATAATTTTGAAAGTATTGCTACAATGAAAAATTACAAATGCTCAAAATATCTTTTAGATAATACCACTTCTGGTTCTGGAGAAAGTTTTGACTGGAATTTGGCTGAAAAAAAAGTTGATGGGAGAAGTATAATGTTAGCCGGTGGATTAAATAGTGAAAATATAGAGCAAGGAATAATGAGACTTAAGCCTTACGGGGTTGATGTGTCTAGCGGAGTAGAAGTAGATGGTTTTAAAGATTACAATAAAATAAAAGAGTTTATTAAGAAAGTGAGGGAATTATAATGAAAGGTAGATTTGGACAATACGGAGGTCAATACGCACCAGAAACAGTAATGAACGCAGTTATAATACTTGAAAAGGAATATGAAAAAGCAATTGCAGATCCTGAGTTTATAGCTAAATATAAATATTATCTTAAGGACTACGCTGGTCGCGAAACTCCATTATATTATGCAGAGCATCTTACAAAAAAATTAGGTGGAGCAAAAATTTATTTAAAAAGAGAAGATCTAAACCATACAGGAGCTCATAAAATTAATAATGCTATAGGACAAATACTCCTTGCCATGAGAATGGGAAAGAAACGAATAATTGCAGAAACCGGGGCAGGTCAGCATGGAGTTGCAACAGCTACTGTAGCTGCAATGTTCGGGCTTGAATGTGAAATATTTATGGGAGAGGAAGATATACAAAGACAATCCCTAAATGTTTTTAAGATGAAAATGCTAGGAGCTAAGGTTACTTCAGTTACCACAGGAACTGGGACCTTAAAAGATGCTGTAAATGAGGCTCTTAAAAACTGGGTCAGTAATGTGGAAGATACTTTTTATGTTATAGGCTCAACTGTAGGCTTACATCCATATCCAACAATGGTTAGGAATTTTCAAAGAGTTATTGGTGATGAGGCTAGAAAACAGATATTAGCTAAAGAAAATAGATTACCAGATTACATAATAGCATGCGTTGGTGGTGGAAGTAATGCTATGGGCATATTCTACCCTTTTATTGAAGATAAATCTGTAAAACTTATTGGAGTTGAAGCAGCTGGAAAAGGATTAAATACAGACCAGCATGCCGCAACTATATCTAAAGGCAATATTGGAATAATTCATGGAATGAAAACTTATGTACTTCAAGATGATGACGGTCAAATAATGCCAGTATATTCAATATCTGCAGGTCTTGATTACCCTGGAATAGGACCTGAGCATGCTTATCTACATGATATCAAAAGGGCTGAATATGTTAGCGCTACAGACGAGGAGTCAGTAAATGCATTTATGGAACTAACAAAAGTTGAGGGAATAATTCCGGCTATAGAAAGTGCTCATGCGGTTAGCTATGCTATGAAACTCGCACCAACACTCTCAAAAGACAAAATAATTATTATTAATCTTTCAGGACGTGGCGACAAGGATATAAATACAATTGCCGAAATAATGGGGGTAAAACTATGAATAGAATAGTTGAAAAGTTTAATTATCTTAGAGAAAAAAACGAAAAAGCATTTATACCTTTTATAACAGGAGGAGATCCAGATTTAGATACCACCTTAAAATTGGTTTTAACTCTTGAAAAAGCTGGAGCTGATATAATTGAAATAGGTATTCCCTATTCTGATCCTATGGCAGATGGTCCTGTAATACAAGCGTCCTCTACAAGGTCTCTCTCGAATGGTACTAAAATAAGTTCTATTATGGATAAAGTTCTCGAACTAAGAAAAAAAACACAGGTTCCACTTGTATATTTACTTTATTACAATTCAATATTTAAATATGGTGACGTTAAGTTTTTTGAGAAATGCAAAGAAGTAGGCGTTGACGGATTAATTATTCCAGATCTTCCACTTGAGGAGAGGGCTGAAGTTATAGAGATTGCAGATAAATACGATATCTGCATAATACCGATGGTTGCACCAACGTCACATGATAGAATTAAAGCAATAACTAATCAAGGAAAGGGTTTTGTGTATTGTGTATCCGTAAATGGAGTGACAGGCACAAGGCAAAAGCTTAATACTGACATTAAAGAATATATGGATTTAATTAAAAGCTATACTGATATGCCTAAGGGCCTGGGTTTTGGAATTTCTAATGCTGAAATGGCAAAAGCATATGCTCCATATTGCGAAGCTATTATTGTTGGAAGTGCAATAATAAAGTTGGTGGCTAAGGGTGGTACCCAAGATGAAATACTAAAAAGAGTATATGATTTTGCACTAGATATAAAAACTGCAATAAATTAAATTAAAAAGGCTGTTGAATTATCAACAGCCTTTTGTTTGTGCTAGATTACTTGGAATACGAAACAACGATGGTGCCTATAATGTACCTTTTAATTATAGGCACCATATTTCATCGATTAATTTTCTTATATATTTCTATGATACTATTTACTACATCGTCCACACCTCTAATATTCATAATCTCATAGTCGCAATACCTTTTGTACAATGGACCTCTCTCATCAAACAATCTAGAAAGCTTAGCTGGATCCTTCGCAAGTAAGGGTCGACCCTCAACATTTATGTCTGTTACTATATTTTCAATTGGACGATTTATGTAAATTATGACACCTTTTTTCTTTAGATTCAAAATATTTTTTTGTTTCTTAATCACTCCACCACCAGTTGAAATAATTACGGAAGTTTTTTCTGATAATTTATCAATTGCAAGAGATTCTATGTCTCTAAATGCAGCCTCTCCATTTTTAAATATTTCAGTAATAGTAAGATTTGTACTAGCTTCAATATATGTATCTATATCTATAAATGTCATCTCTATTTTTTCTGCAAGTATCTCTCCTATTGCACTTTTTCCACAACCTGGCATTCCAATTAAAACTATATTTTTCATCTTCTAATTTTCTACTCCCTCTTCTAGTTCATAGTAAATCTCATCAATTATGCTCTTTGGAATTTTAATATCATTCCAAATTTCCTGAGCGGCAATGCCTTGACCAACTAGCATATAAAGACCATTAACTGCTTTTAATCCTGCATCCTCTGCATACTTTAAAAACAGAGTCTTTTTAGGGTTGTAGATCATATCCACAGCGCTTGCAAATTTACTAATATGTTTTTTCTCAATGGGTGAATTATTTAAATTAGGATACATACCAAGTGGCGTACAATTCACTACTATGTCTGACTCTTTAATTTCTCCAATTTCATCATAAGAAATCAATTTGCAAGAATTAAATTTACTATTTTCCTTGAGCTTCGAAACATTTCTTGTGACTACAGTAAGTTCAGTAATTCCACTATTTACTAGATACTGTACCATAGTTACTGCAACTCCACCGTTACCAAATATCGTTGCTTCCCTATTTTTCACTTTAATATTATTTTTATCAAAAAGCATCCCAATACCAAAGTAATCCGTATTATAGCCAATAATTTTGCTGCCTTCAAACTTTAGAGTATTCACGGCTCCTATATCTTTTGCTTCTTTACTAACCTCATCAAGAAACTGCATAACTTGAATTTTGTAAGGAATGGTTACATTAATTCCTCTTGGTTTAATAACCTTAAACCCTTCAATTGCTACTTTTAAATCGTTGCTTTTAAGCTCAAACAAATGATAATAACCCTTCATGTTTAATTTATTAAAAACCAGTGAATGTATTTGTGGAGAAATACTATGTGATAGTTTTTCTCCAAGTAGACCATATAACTCTGACATAAATTCCCCTCATTTCTTGAGTAAGACTTACAAAAATCACTTATTCAATATTAATGATTTCACTTGTATAATTGCCTAAAATTTTAAAATAGTGACTATTCTTTTTAATTAATTTAATAGCGGATGTAATTTTATCATCATTTGTATTTCCCTGGAAATCAATGTAAAAGAAATATTCCCATGGCTTATCCTTTATTGGCCTAGACTCAATTTTCAAAAGATTTATATTATTCTCTGCGAAATGCTTTAAAACATGATAGAGAGAACCTGCCTTATGGGTAGTAGATAAAACTAAGCTAGTTTTATTGCTTTGTGCATTTGACTCTATCTCTTTGCCAATAACAACAAACCTAGTCATATTTGTGGCATTTGAATTTACATTTCTTTGAAGTATTTCAAGGTCATATATTTCTGCTGCCTTAGCGCTAGCTATTGCTACTAAGGTTTTGTCCTGTCTCTCTTTAACTAATTCTGCGCTTTTAGCAGTGCTTTTATATGGAATTAACTTCCACTGCTTATATCCTTTTAAAAATTCCATGCTTTGCTCTATCCCTTGCGGATGAGAATAAACTTCTTTGATATTATCTAAGGTTGAACCTTTAATACCCATTAAGTTTTGACTGATTTTTAGATACTTTTCTCCTGTTATATAAAAATTATATTTATTGAGAAGATCATAAACCTCAGATATCGCTCCAGTTGAAGAATTCTCTATGGGTATAACTCCATAATTTATTTTTCCATATTTTAATTCTAAAAATATATCTTCAAACTCACTTATTGCTTTCGTGTCCACCTTTTCACCAAAATACTCCTTTAAGGCTTGTTCACTAAATGAACCTGTAACACCATAAAAACCAACAGTCAACTTTTTACCTGTAACCAATAGTATCTCGTTATTTAAAGTTTTATTTTGAAAACCTCTACTTATTTCCATAACTGATTTAAAAAATTCTTCTACCTCTGAAAATAAATCTTTGTTTTTGACTAATTCTAAATTCTTTTTTATAACAACTTGTTCTCTAGACTTATTTAAAACAGCAATACTATTATTTTTTTTATATTCAGCTATCTTTAAGACTACTTCCATTCTGGTTTCAAATAGTGAAACGAGGCTTGCGTCAATTTCATCAATTTTATTTCTCAAATCATCTATATTAAAATCATCTAAATTATTCATCAATTCGCCTCCCTAGATAAAATCTAAAATACTCATTGCAGCGCAAGCTTCAATTACTGGTAGTGCTCTCAAAACTATGCAGGGGTCATGCCTACCTGTAACTAATATCTCTGAGTTTTCATCAGTCGACATATCAATTGTATTTTGAGGCTTAGAAATGGAAGGTGTTGGTTTCATTGCAACTCTAAAAACTATCGGCATTCCATTAGATATGCCCCCGTTAATTCCACCATTATTATTAGTTTTCGTTGCTACACTCCCGTTATCCATATATGGTTCATCATTTGCCTTACTTCCCCTGATTTTTGTTATTTCAAATCCCATTCCAAATTCTACACCCTTAACTGCGGGCACAGAAAATAGTAATTGAGCTAAAGTACTCTCTATAGAATCAAAAAATGGCTCCCCAAGTCCACAAGGCAGATTTAATATAGTAGCTTCAATTATACCGCCAACCGAATCTGTTTCTTCCTTAGCCTTTAGTATAGTGTTCTTCATTTCTTCCCCTTTTAAATCATCAAGTACAGGGAAATCTTTCTTTAGAACATCTACTAATATCTGTTTTTTTAAATTAACACCATCAAAATAACTATCAAAAACACTCCCAATACTTAAAATATGGCTTCCTATTTGAATTCCCTTGTCGAGAAGTATCTGTTTTGCAACAGCACCAGCAAAAACAAGTGGTGCTGTAATTCTTCCCGAGAAATGACCTCCACCTCTATAATCATTAAAGCCTGAATATTTAACCTTTCCTGTGAAATCTGCATGACCTGGTCTTGCTATATTCTTTAACTTATCATAATCTTTTGAATTTTGATTTTCGTTAAAAATAACTCCACAAAGAGGCGTCCCAGTAGTATATCCATTAAAATATCCGCTAAGGATTTCAACTTTATCTCCTTCTTTTCTTTTAGTTGAAAATTCATCCCTGCCTGGAGCACGCCTTTGCATTTCATTATTAATAAAATCCATATCAAGCTTTATACCGCAAGGTAATCCATCAATAGTTATTCCTATCCCTCTTCCATGAGACTCTCCAAATATAGAATACTTTACTTTTTTACCCCATTGTCCGCTCATTAACTTTTCCTCCTAGGCTCTTAAAATCTTCATAAAACTGTGGATAGGATTTCTTAACTGCCCCACTATCCTCAATTGTGAGCTCATTGGTACATCTAATTGAAGAAATTGCCATCGCCATAGCTATTCTATGATCATTCCAGCTACTTACAACTCCGCCTTTAAGCCCTGGTTTACCATGAATTATGAGTGAATCCTCTCTTTCGATAACCTCTGCTCCAATTTTGTTTAGCTCTGTCGCCATAGCTTTTAATCTATCTGATTCCTTAATTCTAACTCTACCAGCATTAATAATTTCTGTTGTACCGTCACTTAAAGCACCAAGCACAGCAACTATTGGTACAAGGTCAGGGCATTGAGATGCATCAATAATCGTACCTTTCAAGTCTGATTTTGAAGCCTTTAAAATACCATTTTCCATAGTAATCTTTCCACCCATATTTTTAATTATATCTACTATTACTCTGTCCCCTTGAAGTGATCCCATATTTAGATCAATGCAATCAACCTCACCGCCTAAAACGCCTGCAGCTAAGTAAAATGCAGCTTGAGAAAAATCACCTTCAACTCTGAAGTCTCTTTTCATATACTGTTGATTGCCTTTTATTCTAAATTCTCTATAATTATTATTTTCTACCTTCACCCCGAATTTGCGTAATACATCTAAAGTTAAATCTATGTACCCAATGGATTCCATTTCCGTTGTAATTTTAATAGTTGAATTCCCATTTAATAAAGGTAGTGCATAAATAAGGCCAGTAATAAACTGCGAGCTTACATCTCCTCTAAGTTCAAAAATTCCAGGTTTAAGACTTCCATCTATTGTTAAAGGAAGCTTACTATTAATTGTAGTATACTTTATATTATGCTTATCAAAAATTTCATAATATGGTTTAAGTGTCCTTTGCACTAATTTAGACTTACCTTTAAAAATTATTTTTTCTCCAGTTAACATAGCTATAGGAATTAAAAACCGTAATGTTGATCCACTTTCATTGCATTGTAGCTCATTGTTCTCAATCCCATCGCATGCAAGCTGGGGCTTACCTTCTCCACATATCTTAAGCTTGTTTGGGAATTGTTTAATATTAACCCCGAGTTTCTCCATTATCTCACAGGTGGCTAATATATCCTCAGACATACTTATATTATCAATAGAACATTCACCATTGCTTAATCCCGCGGCTATAACTGCTCTATGAGATAAGGATTTTGAAGGGGGAATTTTTACTTTCCCATTTAAAGAAAAAGGTTGTATTATAACTGATTTCATCACTTAACACCTCATTTCAATATAATAGTTTATCTAAGGACTCCTTTAAGATAATCCTTAATTTTGGTTTTATCGATCTTTTCAATAAAGCTATTTCCTATGGATTCTATTAATATAAAATTCATGGATTCACCAATGTTTTTCTTATCATGACTTATAGTCTCAATTATATCCTCACTGCTTATTTCTGGCAACATCCAAGGCAAATTATACTTAATTAAAATGTCTTTTATAGCAATAGATGTTCCAGCTCTAGTCATCCCTAGTTCTTCTCCTAGTTTTGTTATAGCATACATTCCCATTGCCACTGCTTCTCCATGTGAGTACTTAGTAAAATTATAGAATTGCTCAATTGCGTGACCGATGGTATGACCATAATTTAATAACATTCGCTCTCCTGTATCCTTCTCATCAACTTCAACAATAGCAGCTTTAATACTGCAACAAGTATATATAATTTTATCTATCTCTTTCAAAAGAGCTTCTTTGTTTTCATAACCCATAAGTTTATAAAATAATTTACTATCTTTAATAGCTCCATATTTTATAACCTCACCCATTCCATCGCTCAAAAACCTGTCATTTAAAGTTCCTAGCAATAATGGGTCAATAAAAACTGCCTTAGGCATATAAAAGCTTCCCACAAGGTTTTTGCCACGAGGCAAATCCACCGCAACCTTACCACCTACACTACTATCCACCTGTGCTAGTAATGTAGTTGGAATTTGTATAAGAGGAATTCCCCTTAAGAAAGTGGAGGCTGCAAAACCAGCCATATCTCCCACTACTCCACCACCTAATGCAATAATAATATCCCCTCTATTTATATTAAAATCTAAAAGTTTGTCATACACCTCGAGTAGTGTTTCAAAGGACTTACTTTGTTCACCAGCTTTTACAACAATTTTAAAAGGTTCAAAACCTGACATTTTTAATGAACTAATAATCCTTTGTCCATAAAATTCATTAACGCTAGAATCCGTTACTATAGCAATTTTGCTTCCTTTATATATCTTCTTAACTTCAACTCCAATTTCATCCAACAATCCATTTTTAATGTATACTGGATAGTTTCCGCTAGAAGCTTTAACATCTATACTATACACCTTTTCTTATCTCCTTCCTCTTCTTCGTTGCATCCTCAAACCTTGTCTTTAGAAAAACTTCATCATGATTTATTATTGCTTCTTTTATTTCTTTTATATTTTGTTCAAAATCTTCTATTTTACTAATTATATTTTCTTCGTTATATAGAAGTAATTCAGGCCATAATTCACCATTTATAGTAGCAACTCTAGTGGTGTCCTTAAAACTTCCTCCTATAAACTGTGATATTCCCATAATTAAACTATTACAATCTATTAATGAAACGGCTATAACATGTGGTAGCTGACTTGTATATGCTATTATATCATCGTGTTCCTTAGGTGTGAGATGCACTACTCTTTTACACCCCATACCCCTAGCTATATCAGTTATTAAATTTATATTAAACTCTTTGTTCCCATTTATTGGTGTTAAAATATAATTAGCATTTTTAAACATATCTTTAGTTGCAGCCTTGAGCCCTGATTCTTCTTTTCCTGCCATAGGGTGTCCACCTATAAAATCTAAATCTTCTCGAAGTACAGGCATAATTTCTTTTATTAAATTACTCTTAATTCCAGCAGTGTCCGTTATAACTGCTCCACTTTTAAATAAATTCATATTGAGTTTTACAAAATTTATAGTCTTTTGAGGATAAACTGCAAGTATCACAATATCCGAATTATTAAGTGGTATTTCTGGACTTGTATATCCTTTATCAATAATATTCATTTTCTCCGCTATATTTAAAGTATCTTTATCAATGTCTATAGCCCAAATGTGTTTAGGTTTTAATTCTTTTAGTGCCATAGCAAAGGATCCACCTATAAGTCCTAAGCCTACAATTGTAATATTAAAGTCAGTACAATCCAAACTTACCACCTCTTAAACTATTCTATTTTGTGTTTTTGCAATTACTCTTAGGTCATCTACAAGAGCCTTAAATTTTTCTGGTTTTAATGATTGTTGTCCATCACACAATGCATTGGTGGGATCGTTATGCACCTCAATTTCAAGACCATCTGCGCCAACTGCTATAGCTGCTTTTGC
>DHIM01000136.1:8332-8619 GCA_002403785.1 Clostridium sp. UBA4746 | reverse complement strand
TTTAACTAAATATTTATTCTTAACAACTTAGCAAAAAAGCTGCACCGAAATTTAAACTGGTACATATAGAATAGGTATTTGGAAAAAATCTACTCTAGATGTACCAGTTTAAAAACTACCCTTATTTTATTTTTATTTCAATACATCTTATTTAAATGATTTATTTAACTTAGTAATACAATTACCGTTTTTTTATAAATGCACAAACCGTACCTTTTTCTATTTTTCTATCCAATAATTCATTATTTGTTTTGTCACACCAAGATTTAATGTCCTCATAAAAGCCA
>DHIM01000136.1:4392-8130 GCA_002403785.1 Clostridium sp. UBA4746 | reverse complement strand
TAATGTCCTCATAAAAGCCAGGGTCTGTTGCTGTTACTTTTAATATTTGACCCGCCTTTAATTCATCAATACTTTCTTTTACTTGAATAAATGGTCCAGGACAACACAACCCACAAGCATCAAGCGCTTTATCATAATTATCAATGCCTTTATCTACGATGTCCTTTACAACTTGAGTATCAGGATCTAATGTGGGCATTTTTTCTTTATAACTTACATAATCTTTTTTTAATTTGGAATTTAAACTTGAAACTGACTTATATCCTCCAGTTAAATTTTTAACTTTGAATCCCTTTTGAGTTAGAATTCTAGAAGCTACATATCCTCTTAGACCTACTTGGCAGTATTCAAGTATTACTTTGTTTTTGTCCAGTTCACCAATTTTTTCTCTTAAACTATCTACAGGTATATTTATAGCATCTTTAATATGCCCATTATTGAATTCTACCTCAGTACGTACATCTAGTACTATTGTATTTTCTTTCTCGTAAGCCATAAACTGATCCGTGGTTAGTACATCCACTCTTCCTGCGAGCAGATTTTCAGCAACATAACCTGCCATATTTACTGGATCCTTAGCTGATGAGTAAGGTGGCGCATAGCAAAGCTCAAGTTCTGTTAAATCGGTAACTGTTCCTCCGAGCCTAATAACCGTAGCAATTACATCTATTCTCTTGTCCACTCCGTCATAGCCCACACCCTGGGCTCCAAGGATTTTACCATGGTCATTAAAAATCAGTTTTAATGTCATGGAAAGAGCCTTTGGATAATAGGAAGCATGGGATACCGGATGAACAAATATAACTTTATAAGGAATGTCAAGTCTTGTTAAAGTTTTTTCATTATTGCCTGTACTTGCAGCTGTTAATTCAAACACCTTTATTATTGAAGTACCCTGGGTTCCCTTATAGGTAGTTCCAAGACCTGCTATATTATCTGCTGCAATTCTACCTTGCTTATTTGCCGGGCCCGCAAGTGGAATTGCTGATTTTTGCTTATTTACAAAATCAACTATTTCTATAGCATCACCAACTGCAAATACATTAGAAGCAGATGTTTCCATTTTATCATTTACTAATATGTGCCCTTTAGGTCCAAATTTTATTCCGCTATCTTTTAAAAACTCAGTGTCTGGGGTTACTCCCACTGCAAAAATAACCATATCAGCACTTAATTTGTGACCACTCCTTAGAGTTATCTCAACACCATTTTCTGTATCTTTAAAAGCTTTTGCTCCATCTTTTAAAATTATTTCAACACCGTTATCTGATATTTCCTTTTCAATCGCTACAACAATATCTGTATCGAAAGGAGGCATTAAATGAGCAGGTGATTGTACTAAAGTAACCTTAAGGCCCCTTTCTCTTAAGTTCTCAGCCATTTCCACACCAATATATCCTCCACCAATAACTACAACACTATTAATATCTTTTTTATCCACATATGCTTTTATATTATCAGTATCTGGTATATTTCTTAATGTAAATATTCTTTTACCGTGTATACCTTCTATATCAGTTTTTTTTGCTTTCGCTCCTGGTGACAGCACTAAATAATCATAACTTTCCTCATAAGTGCCACGAGCTTTACTTTTAACTGTTACGACCTTTTTGCTCGTATCAACTGCAACTACCTCACTGTTATTTCTTACATCTATATTAAATCTGGCTTTCATACTCTCAGGTGTTTGTACTAGAAGCTTATCTCTTTCTTTTATCACATCACCAATATAATATGGTAGCCCACAATTTGCAAAAGAAATGTATTCATCTCTTTCAAACATAATTATTTCTGCATTTTCATCTAGTCGTCGTAGTCTGGCTGCTGCTGTAGCTCCTCCAGCCACACCACCTACAATCAATATTTTTTTTCGCATAAATATTCCTCCTTGTATTCTTTTAATTGATTTACTAACTTTATTATTTTCAACTGAGAATTATCTAGTTAAATTATATCTCCAAGAAGATATTCCATGACTTAAATGGTAAATATTTTTAAATTCATTATTCACCAAAATAGTCACTGCTTTTGGACTTCTTCCACCGGATGCACAATAAACAAGTATAGGCTTATCTTTATATTTATCAAGTTCAGCAACTTTCATAGGAAGAACCTGAACTGGAACAAGTTTTGCTCCTGGAATGTGGCCATTATCATATTCCTCTTTAGTTCTTACATCTAAGATAATAAATTCTTTATCATCACTTATAAGCTTATAAGCCTCCTCTGCACTGACATTTTTAAACTTTGAATTAAACATACTTTTGCCTCCTTATAATATAATTTATATTTTTACTATATTTTCATTCTTATTATTCTTATCTTATTATATCTTAATATTAAGATATAACAATATAATAACACATAAAAAATAAAAAGCAATAGAAACAATAAATTTTATTAAACATTTATTTTTATACACTTAACAAAAAAGGCACACAAAAGTTATTAATGTACCAACCTATTTTATTATTTAATTTTTGTATCGTTGTTCCTTTAAGTGTATGTGAATTAGTTATAAAATAAACTAATGAATATGCGTATATTAAACCTTAGTTTTAAAAAGAAATTCAACTAATTCTCTAACCTTCTCATCACAAATACTATAGTTAATCTCTAACCCATTCCTTTTACCTTTAATTATTTTAGCCATTCTCAATTTCTGCAAATGTTGAGATAAAGTAGATTGTGGAATACCTAGACAATCTTGCATATGACTTACATTACATGATCCTTCTCCAAGTAATCCATTAATAATACATAACCTTACTGGATGAGCTAATACTTTAAACATTTCAGCAGTTTCATTATATTCCATATAATTCTTGTTCATAAATTTTACCTCTCTCTAAAAAAATTTCATATTCATATTGTTGTATTCATATATTATGATACAAATAATAAATAATATCAATATTTTTGCATATTATAAAAAATTGGACTACAAATATAATCTACACTACTTTTTAATTTCATATGTATGTTATTAAGAAAAACAATGCAGCAAAGGCAATTCCTTTGCTGCATAAAAATAAATATTTAACTTTACTCTTATAGCTACCCACTAACAAATCTGTGGCAAGTATTAATCATAGATGTTTTTGCTAAAGTATCTATCTCCTCTATCAGGTAATATTATAACAATATTTCCCTCCTCAATTGTTTCTACAAGTTTTAGTGCTGCTGCTATTGCGGCTCCTGAAGAGCTTCCTACAAATAATCCCTCTTTCACCGCAATTAGCTTTACCATGTTTTTAGCTTCAGCATCAGTAATCTTAGTAACACTCTCAACCAATTCCATATCCATGGTGGTTGGAACAAAATTATTTCCTATTCCTTCTATATCGTAACAGTGCTCGCAACCACCACCAATGGTTGAACCATAAGGATCAACTAGAATGCCTTTTATATTTTTGTTCTTTTCCTTTAAATATTTCATAACACCACTAAAAGTGCCACCACTTCCTGCTCCTGCAAGAAAATAATCAATTTCACCTTCTAATGCCTCATATATTTCTGGCCCTGTAGTTTCATAATGCGCCTTTGGATTAGCATCATTTTCAAACTGTTGTAATGAAATAGAATTAGGGATTTCATTCAATAGCTCTTTTGCCTTATTAATGGCACCTAACATACCGTCTTTCGTTGGTGTGTTAATAATAGTTGCACCTAATGCTCTCATCAAAGTTAACTTTTCTACAGAGAACTTTTCTGGAACCACAAATATAATATTATATG
>DHIM01000136.1:3856-4235 GCA_002403785.1 Clostridium sp. UBA4746 | reverse complement strand
AAATATAATATTATATCCTTTGTTTATGGCTGCAAGGGCAACTCCAATTCCAGTGTTTCCTGCGGTAGCTTCAACAATTGTATATCCTACCTTAAGGATGCCCCTGTCTTCTGCATCCTTTATCATGTAAACCCCAACTCTATCTTTTACACTACCACCAGGGTTCTCCCCCTCCAATTTAGCAAAGATATTTACACCTTTTTTTACGCCCAAATTATTTAGTTTTATAAGTGGTGTACTTCCTACATTATCCAATATGCTATTTATATATTTCACTGCTAACACCTCTACTTAGAACTAACTTTGCATATTTTTTTGCACCTTCCAATGAATGATCCCTATAATTTCCACATTGAACTTCATTAGCTGCAGGTATTTC
>DHIM01000136.1:0-3612 GCA_002403785.1 Clostridium sp. UBA4746 | reverse complement strand
CATAATTTAGAGTTTCTATAACCTTATCAACACTAACATCATTCCATGTAATCATGTAAAAACCTGTTCTACAACCCATAGGTGAAATGTCTATGATTCCGTCTAGTACTTCTCTCATATATCCGGCAAGTAAATGTTCTAACGTATGGATAGCTGATATATCCATATACTCTTCATTTGGTTGCATAAATCTCAAATCAAACTTTGTTACTTTATCACCCTTTTCTCCTGTCTTTACCTCACATTTTCGTGCAAAAGGTGCCTTTACCTTTGTATGATCTAATGAAAAGCTTTCAACTTTAACCATTTAATCCTACCTCCTTAAATGCATTGATTAAATCCTCTTTTATATCTTTTACATCTTCAATGCCTACTGATAACCTTACTAAATTATCACTTATTCCTACCTTATCTCTAATTTCTTTAGGTATTGCGGCATGTGTCATAGAAGCGGGATGGCAAATGAGGGATTCAACCCCTCCTAAGCTTTCCCCTAAGGTTATAATCTTTAGTGACTTTAAAAACTTTTTATAATCATATTCATTTTTGATAACAAAAGATACCATACCACCAAAACCTGTAGCTTGCTTTTTATGAATTGCGTGGGACGGATGATCAATAAGTCCAGGATAATATACCTTTTCAACTTCTTCTCTTTTTTGTAAAAATTCAGCTATTTTAATAGCATTGTCATTATGCCTTTCCATTCTAACACCTACTGTTTTAATTCCTCTAATTAGAAGGAATGAATCAAATGGTCCAAGAACTCCTCCTGTGGAGTTTTGTATAAAATGAAGTTTTTCTCCTATGGTTTCATCATTCACTACAACAAGTCCTGCAACCAAGTCACTGTGTCCGCCTAAATATTTAGTACCACTGTGAATGACTATATCAGCACCCAGGGTAATCGGCCTTTGGAAATAAGGTGTCATAAACGTATTATCTACAATTGTTAAAATCCCCTTTTTCTTAGCCACATTAGATACCTTCTTAATATCAGTTATATCCGCTAAAGGATTTGTAGGAGTTTCTATAAATATAGCTTTAACATCATCTGTAATACTATCTTTAACCACCTCTAATTCTGAAGTGTTTATAATAGAGTAATTTATATTAAAGTTGCTAAATATCTTATCTAAAACTCTAAAGGTTCCTCCATAAAGATTATCGGATATTAAAATTCTATCCCCAGATTTAAAAAGTGATAGCACCGCGGTTATCCCTGCCATTCCAGAAGCAAAGGCAAAACCTCTAACCCCTCCCTCAAGTTCTGCAATAAGTTTCTCTAAAGCATCTCTTGTAGGATTTCCCGTTCTTGAATATTCATAGCCCTTAGTTTCTCCCAAAGATTCTTGTTTATAGGTTGATGTTTGGTATATTGGAATGTTAACTGCTCCTGTAATCTTGTCACCATCTACTCCTCCGTGTATTAATAATGAATTAAATTTCATGATTTAGTCCTCCTTTATTTGCTGCTGCAATGAAAATTCCAGTTTCAGTATATTCACCTTTGCTAGAATAACCTTTGCATTTTAAATCTGTATTCTCAATGTTTACCGCACTAAAACCTGCGCCTGTTAACCACTCCTGCATCTGATTATTTGAAAAACCAAGCCATTCGTCAAACATTTCTTCCTTTGCCCACTCCCCATTGTGCTCTTGTACATCTGAAATTATTAAAGTTCCACCTTTTTTAATTATTCTGAACATCTCGTCTATTGCTTTTTTAGCATCCTTAACATGATGAAGGGCCATATTAATAAAGACAACATCTACAGATTCATCAAACAAAACCAAGTTATCTATGGATGATTTAATTGGATACACATTATCGAATCTCTTAGTCTCCATTAATTTTCTTGTTTCTATTAACATATTTACTGATTGATCTATAGAAAACACAATACTTGCATCTAAGGCGAGTGCTAAGGATAAAAAACCAGTGCCACATCCAAGATCAGCTACAACCTTGTCTTTTATATTTACTTTAGATAATACCTTGTACTTTAATCTTTCATCAAAATATTCACTTCTTATTACGTTCCAACTTTCTGCTATTTGGTTAAAATAATCTAATGAACTCATAATATTACCTCCATTTATTAATTTTAAAGCACTATACATTTTAAAAATGGTGTTGAGGCTAAATTTTTTTAAAATTTCAGTTATATTTTTACACAAAAAAAGCCCCGTCTCATTTTATAGAGGCGTTGCTGTTAAGCTCCACGGTCCCACTCTAATTTAATATAGGATCTCACTTAAATCCAAGCACTAAATGCTCTATCGCTTTAACGGGCGAACCCGTAGTTCCCTACTATAATTTCAGGTTCATACTCCAAAGGGCACTTCATATGTCTTTAGGCAGAAGCTTCTCAGCAATGCTTCCTCTCTGTTACCTATGCAACATATTACTTTCCTTTTTCATCGCATCTCTTAGTATTCATATCGGATTAGTTATATTTTTATTATATGCCGTATTTTATTTTTGTCAACCTTAATTTTAAAATATTTATATTTATATTTTTATTTGTATATTGTTTAAAACATCTCTAACTAAAAAGCGATGGTTCATACGGATACTTACCATATTTTATTGCTGCCCCGCGCAGCGCATGAATGTTTTCAGGAGGTGTATCAATTGGAAATCCACATCCTAATGCAAGTACATAACCTTTAGGATTATTATATACTTTTTTAAGACACTCTTTAGCATCCCTTTCAACATCAATTGGTTTTCCTAAATACATAGTTGATGTAGGTTTTACATTACCAATCAGCATTACCTTCCAGATCTATTACACCATCAATACTTAATGATCCTGCACCCGTATCTGCCATTAATGTCCAATTTTTTTGTATTTCCGCAAATTTGTATTACTATTGATATTTGCCATTGGATTTCCCCCCTATTTTAACTAAATCTTTTTAACATTACTGAAGATATATACAGCATAAATTAAATTGTATAATTCCAATCAGGAACTATTCTCTTCAAAAATTGTTTCGTTCGTTCTTCCTTAGGATGTTTAAATATATTCTCTGGTGTAATAATAATAATCCCTCATATAACTTTATATTGAAGTAGTTACATATTGACAACTAAAAAATAAGCTTATATACTATATAAGAAAGTAAACGTATAGTAATAGTATAGATTTTATGTTTGTGTTTGCTGATACATTATTAGTAATGATTTACTAGACAACTATCCCTCATGTGGATTCTTAAAATAGCAAAGTAGTCATTAGTATTTTGCTATTTCAAGAATTGGCATGTTCTTTTTTATTTATAAAACAATTTAAGTCGTTAATTATTAATAAACGATTGGAGGAATGTAAAATGAGTGAGAATTGTTTGACATGTACAGACTGTGGAGTTACAAATTGTGCTTCAAAGGATAAGGAATATCCAGATTTTTGTCTAACGACTTCCCTGTCAGATATTGAACTTGAAGCTGTAGTGGATTTGTATATCAATAATCCAGAGAATAAAAAAATATCTCAAGCAGCAGCAGAAGTTGAAGGTGAATTTTATTGTACTATTACACGAGTTCAAGAGATCATAGAATTCGCAAAAAAATTGGAGCAAATGGATCTATGTCAATAGTGTAGA
>DHIM01000096.1:5486-7114 GCA_002403785.1 Clostridium sp. UBA4746 | reverse complement strand
TTCGACATTGATGGTCTAAAATCATTTTTGCTGAGCAAAAAAACACTCCAATTTTTTAAATTAGAGTGTTTTACATTTTATGTTTGTCAACAGTCTGAAAGGATAACAATTGTTAATTGTTATCCTTACCTCTTGTTATATATATTTTTTTATTTCATCAACCTTATCGAGCTTTTCCCACGAAAGCTCTAAATCATTTCTTCCAAAATGTCCATATGCTGCTACTTGTTTGTATATAGGTTTTCTAAGATCTAGTTCTCTTATAATTACAGCAGGCCTTAAATCAAATACTTTTTCAATTATCTCAACAATTTTATCATCTGAAATTTTACCTGTTCTAAAAGTTTCTGCTTCTATAGATACTGGTTTAGCAACACCTATAGCATAAGCTAACTGAATTTCTAATTTATCTGCAACTCCTGCAGCTACTAAATTCTTAGCAACCCATCTTGCAGCATAAGCAGCCGATCTATCAACCTTTGTTGGGTCCTTACCTGAGAAACATCCACCGCCATGTCTACCAGCTCCTCCGTAAGTGTCAACTATTATCTTTCTTCCAGTTAATCCTGAGTCACCTTGTGGTCCTCCGATTACAAATCTACCTGTAGGATTTATATAATATTTCGTATTTTCATCTAATAATTCACTTGGAACTATAGGTTTTATTACGTTCTCTATCAAGTCTTTTTCAATTTGATCATGAGTTGCTTCTTTTCCATGTTGAGTTGATATAACAATAGTATCAATTCTCACTGGTTTATTGTCTTCATATTCTACAGTAACTTGAGTTTTTCCGTCTGGTCTCAAATAATCTAATGTACCATTTTTTCTTACTTCACTTAATCTTCTTGCTAATCTATGAGCCATCGAAATTGGTAACGGCATATACTCTGGTGTCTCATTAGTGGCAAATCCAAACATCATGCCTTGATCTCCAGCTCCTATTGAATCAATCTTCGAAAGCTCACCTGACTTAGATTCTAAAGCTTCATCTACTCCCATAGCTATATCTGCTGATTGTTCATTTATAGACGTAATTACGGCACAAGTGCTAGCATCAAAACCATATTTTGCTCTAGTATACCCTATGCCTTCAATGGTATTCCTTACAACCTTAGGAACATCCACATAACAATTAGTTGTTATTTCTCCCATAACTAAAACCATACCGGTAGTAACTGCTGTTTCACAAGCAACTCTAGCATAAGGGTCTTGTTCTAAAATAGCATCAAGTACAGCATCTGAAATTTGGTCACAAATTTTATCTGGATGTCCTTCTGTAACAGATTCTGATGTAAATAATCTTTTCATTATAATTCTCCTTTCTAATGTTCGAAAATTTTCTTATAAAAAAATAAAACCTCTTCCAAATATAAGAAGAGGTATTTTAACCATCTCACTTATCTCGCAGACAACAACTGCAGGAATTGGCACCATGGTGTATTGCACCGGTTGCCGGGTTTCATAGGGCCTTTTTCCCTCCACCTCTCTTGATAAGAGTTATCAATATTAAGTTTTATTTATACTACCATATACATTTTGCAATGTCAACAAGGCCTATATGTTATAAATATGAAATCAAAAAAGACATCTAAAGATGTCTTTTGGTGGAGGAGGACGGATTCGAA
>DHIM01000096.1:4963-5218 GCA_002403785.1 Clostridium sp. UBA4746 | reverse complement strand
TTGGCCACTCGGGAACTCCTCCATATATGGAGCTGGCAATAGGAATTGAACCTACAACCTGCTGATTACAAGTCAGCTGCTCTACCGTTGAGCCATGCCAGCATAAATTCATTCATATAAAAAGACTATTATGGTGGGAACAACAGGGTTCGAACCTGTGACCCTCTGCTTGTAAGGCAGATGCTCTCCCAGCTGAGCTATGCTCCCATAATTTTCGGTAAAATATTATAAATGGTGGAGGAGGACGGATTCGAA
>DHIM01000096.1:1001-4688 GCA_002403785.1 Clostridium sp. UBA4746 | reverse complement strand
TCTACCGTTGAGCCATGCCAGCATATTATATTTTTCATCGTTTTACCGTGTCGACAAGAATTATTATACAACTTTAATTAATTAATATCAAGTGTATTTATTCTCACTAAATCACTTCTTCTCTACATTACTATATTATTCGCATATTTGCTCAATAATAAGCACCAATATATCTTATTATACTTCAGAAGTTTATTTACAACTGTTGATGCAACTATCATCTCAATAAATTAATATATATAGATTATTTGCCAAATAACATTTTTTTATTCTTTTATCATAATAATACACAGAATTTATTCATATAAATTATTCATAGGAAAATAATTTATAATTATTTCCCTCCAGAGCAATTAAGGAGGTATATTTCTTGAGTAAAACAAAAACACATTATAAAGATCCTTTAGCATACTATACAATTTCTAATTTTCTAAAAGATTATATTGACAAAAACACTTTAGTTGTTTGCATAGGCACCGATAGATGCATAGGTGATTGTCTAGGCCCTCTAGTTGGTACATTTTTAAAAAATAGCTCCTTTCCATTGCCTGTATATGGCACTATAGACAATCCAATTCACGCCTTAAACATAGATATTAAATTATCTGAAATATATGCTCTTCATCCAAATTGTACTATCATTGGTGTAGATGCATGTTTAGGCGCTGTTTCAAATATCGGTGAACTCCAAGCTAGAAATTATCCAATACATCCTGGTAAAGGTGTAGGTAAAACACTTCCTAAAGTAGGCAATGTTTCATTGATAGGTATTGTAGACTCAAGTGATGATAGTGAATTGTTCACTAATAGAAACATAAGACTTAGTTTGGTAATGGATATTGCTAATGTTTTAAGCAGATCACTTTTGCATTCATATTATTTGTATTCACTTACTACTGAAGAAAATAATTCGAGCACTGTTTAAATTTCTATAAATAATTCATTTAAAATAATCATCAACAATCCTAAATTTAATTAATCTCATATAATATAAAAATAAGCAATACAATTAAATTAATAATTGTATTGCTTATTTTTATAGCTTGTTTACACTTTTCAATCTATTAAGTAGCTGTCTCCTCCATTAAAAGAACCTTGTAATTTATCCACATAATCTAGCACCTTACCTGTTCCCAATGCTACACATGAAATTGGATCCTCCGCAAGATATACTGGAACTTTAGTAATCTCTTGTATAAGTTTATCTAATCCTTTTAACAACGAACCTCCACCGGTCATAACAATGCCCTTATCAGCTATATCTGCTGAAAGCTCAGGTGGTGTTTTTTCTAAAACGGAATGTGCACACCCTGCTATTAAAGATACCGCTTCTTTTAAAGCTTCTCTCATTTCTTCCGATGATACTTCTAGATTTTTAGGGAGACCTGTAACTAAATCTCTTCCTCTTATCTCCATACTTGTCTTTTCTTCTTGCACATAAGCACAACCTATGTTAATTTTTAAATTCTCTGCAGTTCTCTCACCGATCATTAGTTTATGTTTCTTCCTGATATATTTTATAATATCATCATCAAACCTATCTCCAGCTACTTTAATTGATTCACGTACAACCATGCCTCCTAAAGAGATAACTGCAATATCAGTAGTCCCTCCACCAATATCGATAACCATATTACCACTTGCTTTAGCAATATCGAGTCCTGCTCCTATTGCTGCTGCTAGCGGTTCTTCTATAAGTTGTACCTTCTTAGCACCTGCATTTCTAGCTGCATCTTCTACTGCTCTTCTTTCTACTTCCGTTGCTTCACAAGGGACACATATTACAACTTTTGGAGCAGATAGCCTTTTTTTCCCACAAGCCTTCTTTATAAAATGCTTTAACATTCTTTCAGTTATATCATAATCTGAAATAACTCCGTCCCTCATTGGACGTATTGCCACGATATTTCCTGGCGTTCTTCCTATCATTTGCCTAGCTTCTTCTCCAACTGCCAATACTCTATTGTTATTTCTATCTATGGCAACAACAGAAGGCTCTTTCAAAATAACACCTTTACCCTTAATATATACGAGCACTGTGGCTGTACCTAAATCTATTCCCATATCTGTACCCATTCTAAACATTCTGAAAAAAAACATCTCAAAATCCACTCCTGCTCTTTAGTATATTCGATAATTAAATTAAATTATACTAAACTCTATTCTATAAAGCCATAAAAATATCCTCTTTTAAAATTAATATTTTTTATAGTTTTTAGTTTGAAGTGTTTTTATCCTTCTATTGCCTTGTATTTTAATCTAGTTGCTCTTCCACCCCTGATATGTCTCTCAGCTTTATTTAAATCCAAAATTGTTTTTGCTTCGTTAGCAATTTGGGGATTTATTGTAGGCAATCTTTCCGTCATGTCTTTGTGTATAGTACTTTTGCTAACTCCAAACACTTTGGCGGTTCTTCTTATAGTAGCCTTTGATTCAATAATATACTTTGCAACTTCTAATACTCGATCTTCAATATAGTCTTTCAAAGTGTTACCTCCTAAACCCTTCTATATTTATAAATATGCAATACCTTGCTTTTAAATTCCATTCCAATTAGTCATCTGACCATATATTTTAGAAAAATGGCTAATTGAGATGGTTATTGGTTATTTTTTAGTTGCTGCAGGTTGGTATTTTTCATATTTTACATATTTAGCAGGATCAATATTCTTACTATTTTGTAAAACTTCAAAATGTAAATGAGATCCATAGTCTTCTTTATATGAATTTAAACTAGTATTTCCAACTGTACCAATTTGTTGCTCTTTAGTTACTTTGTCACCTTTTTTTACTAACATTTTTTTATCTAAACTAGTATATTTAGTAACCAATCCATTTTGATGATCTATTTCAACCATGAAACCATTTTGACCACTTACATCAGTACCAACTTCTTTAACTATTCCATCCATTACAGCTACAACAGATGTACCTGTCTTTGCTTGAATATCGATACCTAAGTTTGTTCTATAGCTTCCATCGGTCTTCCACACTACTGAATCTATATCTTTTGAATATGCCCTTGCGAGCGTTCCCTTAGCCACAGGTTTTACGAATTGAGCATTTGTTGTTTTAGAAACTGCAGCTGTTGCTACATTTCCCGTTGTTGCCTTTTTAATATTAGGTACTGCCTTAAGTGCCTTAGCCTTAGCTAAATTTTCTTTTTTCACTTGTAAAGCACCCTCGTATTCCTTTTGTTGCTTTTTTAATACATCTGCTGCATTAGCTTGCTGTTTTTGTAAGACTTCTGAATTGTTTGTAATTTTATTATTATTATTTGCTGTTATAGATGCCACTGTAGCTACTATACATAAACAAACAAATAAAATTACATAGAAGCCCTCCTTCTTTAAAAAGTTTAATGCTTTATTGTTTGCGTTCTTATCCATACAAACACCTCCATTTGTATTTTTGTCCATAATGTATTAAAACATACATATAATTTTAACTTTATTTACATTTCTTTCATTTTTTGATAATATTTTTTTATATATATTTTTTATGCTTAAAAATATAGTACATAAATTCATTCCATATCCTCATTGTTTAATTAAAATTTCACTTAATATATAAGTTTGTTTTTACAACAAATAAAGCTGCTTATCCCTTTGTTATAGAGAATAACCAGCCTAAATATATAACCTTTTATTTAGATACAACTGTGCCTTGATAATAATGAGTTAATAT